>NZ_JBHYIG010000473.1:0-3651 GCF_042740015.1 Streptomyces sp. NPDC059037 | reverse complement strand
ACCTGCCGGGGCTCGGGGGGGGTGCGGGGGCGCCGCGGCGGGGGGGGGGGGGGCGGCGGGGGGCGCCGCCCCCTGCCCGCCGCCCCGCGGGCCCCCCCCACGATCCGCCGAAGGAGAGCAGGTCGCTGCGGACGGCGAGCGCGGTGCCCGCGGCGACCGCAAGGACGAGCGCCGTCGCGATGGCCACGGTGCGGCCGCGGCTGCGCGGTCGTGGGTCGGGTGCGACCGTTCGGGGCTCATCGGGCAAGCTGTGACGTCCCATGGCGGTGGTGCCCCTCCTTGAGTGATGAAGCAAGGAAAGAGGAGGTGGCATGACCGCAATCGGCGTCCGTCCCCCTCGGCCTGTCGCGCACGATCTTCGTAACTTCTTTCGAGACCCTAGCGGGGCGCGGGTGAGGATGAGGCGGGATTACTCAACTGGAGGCGGAGTGCAAGCGGAGCCCGGGTCGTTGGCTGGTTCCTTTCGACCGGAAGAGCCATCGCGGCGGATCTTCCGGGACGAGACGCTGCTCGTCCTGGCGCTCTCGCTCGGCGCGAGCGGTGTGTCCGCGCTGATCAGCTTTGTCGGATCGGTCACCAAACCGGGCGGTCTGAAGGACCAGGCCGCGACGATGAACGCGTCGGCCGCGCCGGGGCGTCCCTGGCTTGATCTCGCGTGGCAATTGTTCGGAATCACGACCGCGTTGGTGCCCGTGGCGCTGGTGGCGCACTTTCTGCTGCGGGAGGGCGCGGGGCTGCGGACGATCGGTTTCGACCGGAGCCGCCCGTGGCCCGATCTGGGGCGCGGGGCGGCGATCGCGGCGGTGATCGGCAGCACCGGGATCGCCTTCTATCTGGCGGCTCGGGGCCTGGGGTTCAACCTCACCGTGGTGCCGGAGGATCTGCCCGAAGTGTGGTGGAAGTACCCGGTCCTTGTGCTCTCCGCGGTGCAGAACGCGGTCCTTGAGGAAGTGATCGTCGTCGGCTATCTGCTGCGCAGGTGCGGGCAGTTGGGGTGGACGCCGATGGCCGCGCTGGTCGGCAGCTCGGTGCTGCGCGGCTCCTACCACCTCTACCAGGGCATCGGCGGGTTCATCGGCAACATGGCGATGGGTGTGGTCTTCGTGCTGCTCTACCGCAGGTGGGGGCGGGTCGGCCCGCTGGTGGTGGCCCATGCGCTGCTGGATATCGGGGCGTTCGTCGGGTACGCCCTGCTCGCCGGCAAGGTGGGGTGGCTGCCGACGCCGTAGTGCGGCCGGGTGGGGACGTACGACACGGCTCCGTACGTCCCCGCCGTCCCGTCAGGCGTGCAGTTCGCCCTCGATGACCGTGACCGCGCTGCCCGTCAGCAGGGTGCGCTCGCCGCGCAGTTCGGTGCGGACGAGGCCGGTGCGGGCCGAGGCCTGCAGGCCGGTCAGTTCCGTGCGGCCGATGCGCTGGGCCCAGAAGGGGGCCAGGGCCGTGTGGGCGCTGCCCGTCACCGGGTCCTCGTCGATGCCGACGCGCGGGAAGAAGCAGCGGGAGACGAAGTCGTAGCCGCGGGCGGGGTCTTCGGCGCGTGCGGTCGCGATGATGCCGCGCTCGGAGTGCTGGACGAGGGCCTTGTGGTCGGGGGTCAGTGCGCGCACCGTCTTCTCGTCGGCGAGCTCGACGAGCAGGTCACCGAGGTGTGCTCCGGTGTCGTACGCGGCGAGGGGCTGGGCGCCCAGGGCTTCGGCGACGCCCTCGGGGATCTCGGCCGGCGTGAGCGGGGCGGTCGGGAAGTCCATGGTGATGGTGCCGTCGTCGTGCGCGGTGGTGATGAGGACTCCGCTGCGGGTGGCGAGGCGCACGGGACCGGTGGCGGCCGCCGTGGTGTGCAGGACATGGGCGGTGGCGAGGGTGGCGTGGCCGCAGAGGTCGACCTCGGTGGTGGGTGTGAACCACCGCAGGGCCCAGTCGGCTTCGCCGTGCGGGGGAAGGCGGTGGGCGAAGGCCGTCTCGGCGTGGTTGATCTCTGCGGCCACGTGCTGGAGCCAGGCGTCGTCCGGGAAGGCGTCGAGGAGCAGGACGCCTGCCGGGTTGCCGGCGAAGGGGCGGTCGGTGAAGGCGTCGACGACGCGAATGCGGTGTGAGGTCGGCATATCGACGACGCTAGCGGGCCAATGTGGGGGCGGGCCAAGGCCAATTGCGGGTGCGTGGCCCGATTGGCCCCCTCGCCGATCACGCCACGCCTCGCGTCCCGTGCCCGGCGGGCAGAGGCTGGAAGGGAGGGGGATTCCTTGGGCCCGGGAGCGGGCCCGCAGAGGAGGAACCATGACGGCGACGACGCGGGACGACACTCCTGTCGCGATCGAAGGCGGCGGTGTGGAGCTGCGGATGCGGGACGTCGGGGGTGACATGACCGTCGCGTTCGCCCGGCTTCCGCAGGGCACGAACATGGCGCCGGTGCTCACCGGGATGCCGGACGGCCTGTGCCAGTGTCCGCACTGGGGGTACCTGTTCAAGGGGCGCCTGAAGATGCGGACGGCGTCCGGCGAGGAGATCTACGAGGCGGGCCAGGCCTTCTACTGGGCGGCGGGCCATGCTCCGGAGGCGCTGGAGGACTGTGAGTACGTCGACTTCTCGCCCACGAAGGAGTTCCACGAAGTGATCGACTACGTCAAGGCGCAGATGGGCTGACCTTCGGGTTTCCGGGCCAGGAAGGTGACGATCGTCCTCTTGGCCCCGGGGTCGGGCTGCTCCACCAGCCTTGCGGTGACGGGGTCCTCTCCCGCGTGGCCGGCCGGCATCAGTACGCCGTCGACAGCGGAAGGGGCTTGCTAGGCGAACAGTTCCGATATATCGTTGACGCATCGCGACTGATCAACGACAAGGCGATTGATCGATGACATCAAAGGAGTGATGGCGATGCGTAACCACGGACATGAACACGAGCACGGGCGTGGCCACTGCGGCCCCGGTCATGAGGGCCGGGGCGGTTTCGAGGGGCGGCGCGCGGCGTTCGGTCCCTTCGGCCCCGGCTTCGGCGGTCCCGGTGGACCTTGGGGCGGCGGGCGCGGCGGCAGGGGCGGTCCCCGGGGCAGGGCGCGGCGCGGCGATGTGCGTGCGTCGATCCTGGCCCTCCTGAAGGACCGGCCGATGCACGGCTACGAAATGATCCAGGAGATCGCCGAGCGCAGCGGCGGGGCGTGGAAGCCCAGCCCCGGTTCGGTCTACCCCACCCTCCAGCTCCTGGAGGACGAGGGCCTGATCAGCAGCGCGAGCGAGGGCGGCAAGAAGCTCTTCTCGCTCACCGACGCCGGACGCGAGGCGGCCGACGAGGGTCCCGACGCGCCCTGGGAAGAGGCCGGGCGTGGGGTCGACTGGGAGACGCTGAACGAGATCCGGCAGGCCGGCTTCGGTCTGATGGAGGCGTTCGGCCAGGTCTGGAAGGCCGGCAGCAAGGAGCAGCGCGAGAAGGCGGTCACGGTCATCAACGACGCCCGTAAGAAGCTGTATCTGATCCTCGCCGATGAGGACTGAGGCGGTGGGGGTCGATGACCCCGGTAGAGACGAGGCGCCCCCCCCCGTCTTTTGGGGGCGCCGGGGGGGGTGTGGCCGGGGGGGGGGTGGGGACCCCGCCGCCCCGGTTGGGCCCCGCCTCCCGGCCGGGGGGTGTAAAAAAAAGAACCGGGCCCCCACCAAAGCAGT
>NZ_JBHYIG010000472.1:0-3769 GCF_042740015.1 Streptomyces sp. NPDC059037 | reverse complement strand
CTCAGCGCCCCACACCCCCCGCACCGCTCCCCCGCCGCCCCCCCACCCCCCCCCCTCAGCGCCCCCGCGCCCCCCCCCACACCCCCCCCCCCCCCCCCCCCCCCCCCCGGTCCGGGGTGCGCTGCGTGAGCTTCGGTGTGCCGTTCTCGTTCCAGAACGCCACGGCCTCGTCCACGTCGGGCATCGACGGACTGGTGATGGTGTGCGAGAGGACCAGGTGGCTGCCGGCCGGCAGCGCGTCGAGCAGGCGGCGCACGATGCCGTACGCCTCGGAGTCGTCGTCGATGAAGATGACGACCCCGAGGAGCATCAGCGCGACGGGCTGGTCGAAGTCCAGGGTCTTCGCGGCGTGTTCGAGGATGGCCTCGACATTGCGCAGGTCCTCGTCGAGGTAGTCGGTCTTCCCCTCGGGCGAGCTGGTCAGCAGGGCCCGCGCGTGGGTGAGCACCAGCGGGTCGTTGTCCACGTAGACGACGCGCGTCTCGGGGGCCAGGCGCTGCGCGACCTCGTGGGTGTTGTCGGCGGTCGGCAGGCCGGTGCCGATGTCGAGGAACTGGCGGATGCCGCACTCGGTGACCAGGTGGCTCACCGCCCGCCCCAGGAACAGCCGGTCGGCGCGGGCGTATTCGCCGATGCCGGGGTGCAGCGTACGGATCTGGTCCCCGGCCGCCTGGTCGACCGGGTAGTTGTCCTTGCCGCCGAGCCAGTAGTTCCAGATGCGGGCCGTGTGCGGCTGCGTGGTGTTGATCCTGCTGTCGGCCATGATGCGGTTTGCCTCCGTACGTGATCGGATCGATCAATCCGCAGGGTACTCAGGCGAGTTGAAGCCACCGGCAGCAACCCCGGCCTCAGCACCCAGCCCCAACCCCCCAACTCCAACTCCAACTCCAGCCTCAGCCTCAGCCTCAGAGAATCACGTGCGGCAGGAACCTGGCGTACTCGTCCGTGATCAGACCCGACGACTCCCGGATGCCGAGCCCCGCCGACTCGTCCTCGACGACCCACGCGCCGAGCACGACGCGATTGCCGTCGAAGTCGGGCAGCGGCGCCAACTCCTGGTAGCAGCAGGCCTCGTCGCGCAGGGTGACCGGACCGTCGCCCGGCGGGTGCACCGTCACCCCTGCGCCCTCACGGCCGAGCAGCGGCTTGGCGACATAACCCCGTTCCGACGCCAGCTCGCGGGGGCCGTCGAGATAGGCGGGGAGGAGGTTGGGGTGGCCCGGGTAGAGCTCCCAGAGGATCGCGAGCAGCGCCTTGTTGGAGAGCAGCATCTTCCAGGCAGGCTCGATCCACAGGGTGGAGCCGGTGCCGCCGCCGTTGTCGAGGGTGTCGAGGACGTGCGGGGCGAACCGGTCGGTGGTGAGCCACTCCCACGGGTAGAGCTTGAAGCAACTGCGCATGAAGCGGAGCTTCTTGTCGACGAACCGCCCCGAGAGCCGGTCCCAGCCGATGTCCTCCATGGAGATCGCCTCGGTGTCGAGCCCCGCCTGCTGCGCCGTCTCGCGCAGATACGCGACGGTCATCAGGTCCTCGCCGAGCTCGTCGCCCGCGGAGTGCGCGAAGTACAGCGGGCCGCCGGGCGGCAGCAGGTCGGCCTGCTTCTTCCAGGCGTCGACGAGGCGTTCGTGGAGGGAGTTCCACTGGTCGGCGCCGGGGAAGCGCTCCTCCATCCAGAACCACTGCGGGCTCGCCGCCTCGACCAGGGAGGTCGGGGTGTCGGCGTTGTACTCCAGGAGTTTGGCGGGTGCGCCGTCGCGGCCGTCGTAGTGCAGGTCGAACCGGCCGTAGAGGGAAGGGAGTTCGGCACGGCGGTGCCAGGCCTCGGTGACCGCCGCGGCGACCCGCGGGTCGGTGATGCCGAGGTCCGCGAGGCGGTCGTGCGTGACGATGTGCCCGGCCGCCGCGATGCACATCGCGTGCAGCTCCTCGACGACCTCCTCCAGGGCCTCGACCTCGGGCAGCGAGAAGACGTAGCAGGCGGACTCGTCCCAGTACGGGCGGAGCGAGTCGTCCGGGTAGCGGGTGAGCGGGTAGATGAGCCCCTGGTCCTCGACGGTCTGCTGCCAGCCGGGGCGCGGGGTGAGGGTGCGGCGTTCCATGGTCTCGAACCTCGGTCTGTCCTCTTCCTGTTCCGGCTCAGCCGCCGCCGCTGCCGCTGCCCGAGCAGCCGAAGCCGTCGCGGTCGACGGCCTCGCTGTGGCTGAAGGTGCCGTAGTCGGCGTAACGGCCGGAGACGTCCGCGTCGTAGTACCAGTCGGCGTCCATCCGGCCGGACTTGCCGGTTCCGGATCCGGTTCCGGATCCGGATCCGGTCCCTGATCCGGATCCACCGGATCCATAGGAGCTGCCGGTCTTGCGTCCCTTGCCTGACGAGTACGACGATCCGCCGCTCTTGCAGTTCTTGTCCGCGACGATCTTGTAGCCGTTCATGAGGTCGTAACTGTCGCGGTCCACACACCGCTTGTCCGGCTCCGAACTGCACGCGCTCAGGGCCGCCGCGAGGACACCCATTCCGCCGAGCACGACCGTGCTTGACCGCAGCCTGCGCCGCTGCTTCTCCGCTGCCACCGGTTCTTTCACTCCCCGTTGTTCGCGCACGTGTTGTTCGCGCACGTGTTGCTTGCGTACGTGTTGCTTGCGTACGCGGTGTTTGCGTACGTGATGTTGTACGTGATCGGCGATCAGCGTAGGTAAGCCTCCGCCCGGCCCGCCAACCGGCTCCACGGAATCCCCTTCCTCTACAGTCACTTCGTGTCTCTTGGGATGATTTGCGCGCTCGGTTCAGCGGTCTGCTTCGGCACGGCCTCGGTCCTCCAGGCGATCGCCGCGCGTGCGACCGCGCCGGGCACGGGATCCGGGGTCGATCCCGCACTGCTCCTCCGGGCGGTGCGCCAGTGGCGGTACATCGCGGGGCTCGGCCTCGACGGGCTCGGATTCGTGCTGCAGATCATTGCCCTGCGCTCCATCCCCATCTACGCCGTGGGCGCGGCGCTCGCGGCGAGCCTCGCCGTGACGGCGGTGGTCTCGGCGCGGCTGCTGCGGGTGCGGCTGAGCGGGGTCGAGTGGGGAGCGGTGGTCGTGGTGTGCGCGGGGCTCGCGATGCTGGGGCTCGCGTCGGGCGAGGAGGGGGACACGGCCGGGTCGACGGCTCTGCAGTACGCCATGTTGGGCGTGGCGGTGGGGGTGCTGTTGCTCGGGGCCGTGGCGGGGCGGTTGCCGGACCGGGGGCGGGCGTTGGTGCTCGGGCTCGGGGCGGGGTTCGGGTTCGGGGTGGTGGAGGTGGCGGTGCGGCTGATCGACGAGGTGTCGTTGGGCGCGCTGGTCACCAATCCGGCGACGTACGCGTTGCTGGTGGGCGGCGGTGCGGCGTTCCTCCTGCTGACGTCGGCCCTGCAGCGGGGCTCCGTCACCACCGCAACCGCGGGGATGGTGATCGGGGAGACGGTGGGGCCCGCGCTGGTGGGGGTGGTGTGGCTGGGGGACCGGACTCGGGAGGGGCTGGGGTGGCTGGCGGTGCTGGGGTTTGTGGTGGCGGTGGCGGGGGCGCTGGCGCTGGCGCGGTTCGGTGAGGCGGGGGTTGAGGGGGCTCGGTAGGGGCGTTTCCCTTTCCCCGACCCCGCCCCTACCCGAATCCCTTCCGGCTCCGCCGGCCGCGAGGTGACCGGAGATCACCGCCTCCGGCGAGTTCGTCCTCAAACGCCGGACGGGCTGAAAGGCCTGCGGCAGGGCGGGCGACTGCCGGATATCGGGCGGGGGGGCGGGTCGGCTT
>NZ_JBHYIG010000471.1:0-3804 GCF_042740015.1 Streptomyces sp. NPDC059037 | reverse complement strand
TTGTGTGGTCGTGTGGGTCTGTGGTTTATATTCTATGGTGGGGGGGGGGTGGGGCACCGCCTCACCCCCCTGGGGGGGGCGCATGTCTCCCGCCCACCCACCCGATCACCCCGTAGTTGCCCGCCCACCCCATCGGTGGCTCCCCCAGCCCGGCCGCAGGTTTGGTCTTTCAGCCCGTCCGGCGTTTGAGGACGAACTCGGCGGAGCCGGTGATCTACCGAGCCACGTCGGGGGTTGGGGAAGGCCCCGCGGGGCCCGCCCCAGCCCCGCTCAGGCCGTCAGGCGGGCGATCGCCTCGGCCACCGTCAGTTCCTCGCGCTCGCCGGTCCGGCGGTCCTTCAGCTCCACGACGCCCTCGGCGGAGCGGCGGCCCGCGACCAGGATGGTCGGGACGCCGATCAGCTCCGCGTCGGTGAACTTCACGCCGGGCGAGACGCCCGCCCGGTCGTCGACCAGGACACGCACGCCCGCGGCGTTCAGCTGCTCGGAGACGTCGAGCGCGAGCTCCGTCTGGAGCGCCTTGCCCGCGGCCACCACGTGGACGTCGGCGGGGGCGATCTCCTTGGGCCAGCACAGGCCCTTGTCGTCCGCGGTCTGCTCGGCGAGCGCCGCCACCGCGCGCGAGACGCCGATGCCGTACGAGCCCATCGTCACGCGCACCGGCTTGCCCTGCTGGCCGAGCACGTCCAGCTGGAAGGCGTCGGCGAACTTGCGGCCCAGCTGGAAGATGTGGCCGATCTCGATGGCGCGGTCCAGCTTCAGGCCGGTGCCGCACTTGGGGCAGGGGTCGCCCTCCTCGACGACCACGACGTCCAGGTAGTCGTCGACCTCGAAGTCACGGCCCGCGACGACGTTCTTCGCATGCGTGTTGATCTTGTTCGCGCCGGTGATCCAGGCCGTGCCCGCCGCGACCCGCGGGTCGGCGATGTAGCGGACCTTCTCCAGGCCCTGGGGGCCCACGTATCCGCGTACGAGATCGTCGCGGCCCACGAAGTCCTCGGCCGTCACGAGCTCCACGACGGCGGGCGCGAGGTGCTCGCCGAGCTTGTCCAGGTCGACCTCGCGGTCGCCGGGGACGCCCACGGCGACGATCTCGCCGTCGACCTTGACCAGGAGGTTCTTCAGGGTCGCGGAGGCCGGGACGCCGAGGTGCGCGGCGAGCGTCTCGATCGTCGGGGTGTCGGGGGTGTCCAGGTCCTCGACGGGCCCGTGCGCCGAGGCGTCGACGGCCTCGGTCGCGACGAAGGACACGGCCTCCGTGTTGGCCGCGTAGTCGCACGCGGGGCAGTCCACGAACGTGTCCTCACCGGCCGGCGCGGGCGCCAGGAACTCCTCGGAGGCCGAGCCGCCCATCGCGCCGGAGACGGCGGAGACGATGCGGTGGTCGAGGCCGAGGCGCTCGAAGATCTTGATGTACGCGGCGCGGTGCAGGGCGTACGACTCGGCGAGGCCCTCGTCCGTGGTGTCGAAGGAGTACGAGTCCTTCATCTGGAACTCGCGGCCGCGCAGCACACCGGCGCGGGGGCGGGCCTCGTCGCGGTACTTCGTCTGGATCTGGTACAGGATCACCGGCAGGTCCTTGTAGGACGAGCACTGGTCCTTGACGATCTGGGTGAAGATCTCCTCGTGCGTGGGGCCGAGGAGGTAGTCCGCGCCCTTGCGGTCCTTGAGGCGGAAGAGCAGGTCGCCGTACTCGTCGTAGCGGCCCGTCGCGTCGTACGACTCCTTGGGAAGGAGCGCGGGCAGGAGGACCTCCTGGGCGCCGATGGCGTCCATCTCCTCGCGCACGACGTGGGTGATGTTCTCCAGGACCTTCTTGCCCAGCGGCAGCCAGGACCAGATGCCGGCGGCGGTGCGGCGGACGTATCCGGCCCGGACGAGCAGCTTGTGGTTGAGCGTCTCGGCGTCCGCCGGGTCGTCGCGCAGTGTCTTGATCATCAATCGGGACATGCGCTGGACCTGGGCCATGGTGAACTCCTGCGTGGAAAGAATGATGTGCAGGAGGTTAGCCGGGGGCCGGGCGCGTGCGGAAATCGGTTAGACGCCGGGCCGCCTGAGCGGCAGGGGCGCGCCCATCACGGCGTATGGCTTCGGGGCGCTGGGGAACAGGACGTTGCGGGCCAGGTCCGTGTAGCCAAGGGAGCGGTAGAGGCCGCGCGCCGGGCTCTCGATGTCGATCGCGGAGAGGATCGAGCGGGGCTGTGCGGCGCTGTCGGTGATGGTGGTGATGAGCGTGCGGCCGACGCCGCGGTTCTGATGGCCCGGCTGCACATGGAGCTCGGTGATCACGAAGGAGTCGTCGAGCCAGCCGTCCAGGTCCCGGGCGCGCAGATACGGCTCGACGACCGTGGACCACCAGTGGGAGCGGTCGTTGGGCATGCCGTAGACGAAGCCGATGAGCCGGCCCTCGGGCGTACGGGCGCCGAGTGCGCGGGCGCCGGGGTAGGTGATGTGCCGCAGCACGATCTGCCGCCGCACGGCCACCTCGTCGTCGCTGAGCCCGAACGCGTGGGCCTGCACGCGCAGCGCGTCGTCCACGTGCGTGGCGAGGTCCAGGGGCCCGATCACGACGTCGTCAGTCATGCGCCGAACTTTAACTCGCGGACGGGAGTGCGGGAGGGGTGCGGTGTGAGACGCGGGGGAGCTAGAACAGGACGCTCATGAACGCCCCGACCTCCTGGAACCCGACGCGCCGGTAGGCCGCCCTTGCCGCGGTGTTGAAGTCGTTGACGTAGAGGCTGACGACCGGTGCCACGTCCGCGAGGGCGTAGGCCAGGACGGCGGCCATACCGGGGGCGGCCAGGCCCTTGCCGCGGTACTCGGGGGCGACCCAGACGCCCTGCACCTGGCAGGCCTGCGCCGTGGCGGCGCCGATCTCGGCCTTGAAGACGACCTTGCCGTCGCCGTCGAGGCGGGCGAACGAGCGCCCCGCGCCGACCAGTTCGGCGACCCTCGCCTGGTAGAGCAGGCCGCCGTCGCCGGCGAGCGGCGAGATGCCGACCTCCTCGGTGAACATCGCCACGCACGCCGGCATGATCGTCTCCATCTCGTCCTTGCGTACGCGACGGACGTACGGGTCGGGCGTGATGTCCTGCGGGAGCCGGTCGGTGACCATCAGCGGCTGCTGGGCACGGACCTCGCGGGCGGGGCCCCAGGACGGTTCGAGCAGGCGCCACAGCTGGGCCGTGGGCTCGGCGGGGCCGACGATGGAGGAGCAGCGGCGGCCGGCCCTGCGGGCGCGGTCGGCGAAGGCGCGTACGGCGCGGGGAGTGGCGCAGATGGGGACGAGGTTGGCGCCCGCGTAGCAGAGCGACTCAAGGATTCCGTCCTCGTACCAGCCCCACATCTCGCCGCCG
Source organism: Streptomyces sp. NPDC059037 (assembly GCF_042740015.1). Classification (NCBI taxonomy): domain Bacteria; kingdom Bacillati; phylum Actinomycetota; class Actinomycetes; order Kitasatosporales; family Streptomycetaceae; genus Streptomyces; species Streptomyces sp. NPDC059037. The sequence continues at coordinate 448 of NZ_JBHYIG010000471.1, read as the reverse complement.
AGACGCCACGGGTCGAGGCCCGCGACGCGGACCCGCGAGGTCACGAAGGCGTTGGCCACCGGCTCGCGGTCGAGCACGGCGAGCGCGGCGTCCAGGTCGCTCGGTTCGAGGACCCGGGAGGTGGTCTGAGTCAACACGTGCGGGGGGCCTCACGGGGACGGGCTGCTGATCTCCGCACTGTACCTGGCGGGGGCGCCTTGTGCCGGGGCGTCCGCTTGGCCCCCACCGGGCCTGGCTCGTCCTCGCTCCTCACCCCGGGGTGGGGGTGGCTGCTTCGGGCCCTGTTGGCCGGGGTGGGGGTGGCTGCTTCGGGCCCTGTTGGCCGGGGTGGGGGCGGCTGCTTCGGGCCCTGTTGGCCCGGGGCGAGGACGGCTACTTCACCACCCGTGGCCCGGGGCGAGGACGGCTACTTCACCACCCGTGGCCCGGGGCGAGGACGGCTACTTCA
>NZ_JBHYIG010000470.1:0-3848 GCF_042740015.1 Streptomyces sp. NPDC059037 | reverse complement strand
CGGGGGGGCCCCGCCCTGTCGGGCGCCCCCCCCCCCCGGTCCCCCCCCCGCGCCCCCGCCGGGGGGCGCGGGGGGCCGCGGCGCCCGGCGGGGTTCGGGGCCGGGCCCCCGCGGCAGCGGGAAGTCCACCGCGCTCGCCGCGTACGAGGCCCTCGCGAGGCTCGCCGCGGGGGACGAACTCACCGAAGTCTTCGCCGACCCGGTGGCCTGTGTGCCCGACCGGGCGCGCGCCGACGGCCAGCGGCGGCGGGGCTTCCGCATCGGCTGCACGGTCGAGGGGCCCGTCGGGGCGGTGCGGCTCGACCTCGCCGTACAGGCCGAACCCGAACTGCGGGTCGTCGGCGAGCGGCTGACCCGCGGCGGGCTCACCCTGCTGGAGACGGCGCTGCGCGATCCGGGGCGGCGCGCGGTGCAGGCGGCCTGGCACACGGCGGGCCTCTCGCCGGTCACCCGCGGCCCGCTGCCGGACGACCGCCTTGGCACCGCGCTGCTCCCGCTGCGGGTGGCGGGCAAGACGGACGGGCAGCGCCTGGTGCTCGCGGCGGCCGAGCAGGTGGTGGTCGCGCTGCGTTCGGTCTTCCCGTGCACGCCCGCGCCGCGCCTCATGCGGCTGCCGGTGCCGCCCGGACTCGTCGGCGCGGGGCGCCTGTTGAGCAGCTGCGACAACCTCGCCGAGGTGCTCCTGCGTACGCGCGAGGAGTGCGGGAACCGGCATGCGCGGCTGGTGGAGGTGGTGCGTGCCGGGTGCGCGGGGCCGGTCGCCGACGTCCTCTCGGAGGTGACGGAGGACGGGTCGGTGCGCGCGCTGATCGACCGGGGCGACGGATTACGCTCTCCCGTCGGACGGCTCGGGGACGGCGAGTTGAGGTATCTGGCGCTCGCCCTGGTGCTGCTCACCGGACCCGGAGTGTTCGAGGTCGACCCGGTGGCCGAGGTGCCGTCGGCGTACCAGACGCTCACCGTGCTCGCCGACGGCTTCGACGACTGTCTCGACCTGCGGCAGCGGCGCGCGCTCGCCGAACTCGCGGCGCGCACCTGCGAGCGCGGGCACATCCGCCTGGTGGCGGCGGTGAGCGATGCGTCGTGGGCCGCCGAGAAGGACGGAGCCTCGGTGGTAGACCTGGAGCCGTGACAGAACTTGATGTAGCGGGACTCCAGCGCAGACTGGCCCAGTTCGCGGCGGCGCGGCACTGGGAGCCCTTCCATACGCCCAAGAACCTGGCCGCCGCGCTCAGCGTCGAGGCGTCCGAACTGGTCGAGATCTTCCAGTGGTTGACGCCCGACGAGTCGGCGCGGGTGATGGACGACCCGGACACGGCGCACCGGGTGACGGACGAGGTCGCCGACGTGCTCGCCTATCTGCTGCAGTTCTGCGAGGTGTTGGGCATCGACGCGCTGGCGGCCCTTGATGCGAAGATCGACCGGAATGAGCAGCGGTTTCCCGCGGAAGGCGCCTAGTTGCTGGATCCGTCGCGCGGCTGGATCCGGCAAGTCCCCAGCCCCGGCCCGCGGCTAGATCCGTCACTCTCCGGAGTGGACGCGTTGTCCACAGTCGATAACTTGTCCACAGATTTCCGAGTTGCTCTGGCTTTTCATTCCGATGACAGTCACTCTAGGTAGTGGACAGGGGAGTTCGGGCGACGTGCGGTGAGTGCGCGCGGGATGGATGGGGGTGCGTATGGAGGCGATGCGGCTCATCGAGGCGAGCAGGCACGCCCTGGCGCAGAGCCAGGAACCGCCGGACATCGTGGCGGAAGTGTGGCAGTCGCAGGCCCTGGCACAGGCGATCGGCAGCCGGCTCGCGGTCGCGGGGCCGCCGGAGTTACGGGGTGAGGCGCTCGGCCTGAGCGAGCTCGGCGGCAGGGGCTGCGGCGTCCTCGACGCGCCGTCGCTCGGGAGCGAGGGGATACGGGCGGCGCGGCTGACGGGCATCGGCGACGCACAGCAGGTTCTGCGCGGACTCGATGAGCTGCTCGGCGAGGTGGGCATCGCCCTCGTCGGCGTCGCGATGGGTGCGGACGACGAGGGGGTGTACTGGCAGTGCATGGAAGCCATCGACGCCGCCGACGAGTCGAGGGACCGGGTGCTCGAGATGCTGCGCAGGCTGGCCGTGCGTGTACAGAGCCTGCCCGAGCCCGACTCGGCGGCGGGGTCGTCATGACCCGGGATGCGTCACACGGGGCGGGGGTCTTCGCCGGCCCGTGGGTTGCCGCCAGGCACGGTCCCGGTCGACGTGGACTGCTGGAGGTCGGCGTCGAGCTGGGTCAGATCGGCGTTGAGCGCTGCCATCAGCTCCTCCATCTGCTGCAGCAGGCCCTTGGGTGCGCCCTGCTGCTCGGGCACGGACGGTTCGCGCGCGGCCTCCTGCTCGGGTACGGCTTCGTGGGACATGACGGCCTCCTCGGCCCTCGCCCCTCCTGTGTGGAAGGGCAGTTGGTGCGGACGACGCGCCGGCAGCGACCGCCGGTGCGGGTGCCGGGCGGTCCGGCTCCGCCCGAGCCAACGATCACTGGCGGCGGCGGGTCACTGGGGAGGGCGTGGGGCGGATTCCGGGTTGACGGATTTTCACCCGGCCGGGGCGGGGGAGGACCGGCGGGACCGGTGGAGTTGACGGGCGTTCGAGCGGGCCTGCGCCTGTGCCTGTGCCTGTGCCTGTGCGGTCCAGACCCGCCGGGGAACGCCGTGAGTAGCACGCGGTCCCGCGGTCCCGTGGTCCGTGGTCCCGCAGGCCGCTCGGCGCCGTTGCGGTCAGCCCAGCTGCGGCATGACCTGCGAGGAGATCAGCTCCAGGTGGTCCAGGTCGTCGAGGTCGAGGATCTGCAGATACATCCGCTGCGAGCCGACGGCCGCGTAGGCGGAGATCTTCTCGACGACCTCCGCGGGAGACCCGGCGAGCCCGTTCGCCTTCAGGTCCTCCACCTCGCGGCCGATGGCGGCGGCGCGGCGCCTCACCTCCGCGTCCGTCTTGCCGACGCAGGCCACCAGAGCGTTGGAGTAAGTGAGGTCGTCGGCCTTGCGGCCGTGCTCATCGGCGGCTGCGCGCACCCGCTTGAACTGCTGCTCGGTATCGGCCAGAGAGGCAAAGGGAATGTTGAACTCAGTGGCGTACCGCGCCGCGAGGGCGGGGGTCCGCTTGGCGCCGTGGCCGCCGATGAGGACGGGCACCTTCGACTGCGCGGGCTTGGGAAGGGCGGGGGAATCGGAGAGTTGGTAGTACGTACCGTCGAAGGAGAACCGGTCGCCGACCGGTGTCTCCCACAGGCCCGTCACAATGGCGAGTTGCTCCTCGAGGCGCCCGAACTTCTCCTTCGGGAAAGGGATTCCGTAGGCGGTGTGCTCCGCCTCGTACCACCCCGAGCCGAGGCCCAGTTCGATGCGGCCGCCCGACATCTGGTCGACCTGCGCGACCTGGATCGCGAGGACCCCGGGCAGTCGGAAGGTACCCGCGGTCATCAGCGTTCCAAGGCGGATCCGCCGGGTCTCACGGGCGAGTCCGGCGAGGGTGATCCAGGCGTCCGTGGGGCCTGGCAGACCGTCGGAGGAGCCCATGACGAGATAGTGGTCGGAGCGGAAGAAGGCGCTGTAGCCGAGGTCCTCGGTGGCCTTGGCGACGCGGAGCAGCGTCTCGTAGGTCGCACCCTGCTGCGGTTCGGTGAAGATTCGAAGGTCCATACAGCCATCTTGCCCGGATACGGGATCCGGTTTCAGGCTTGGACCATCCGTGTTGCCGCCGCCGGCAGCGGCACGGTAAGTTGCACACCCCCCCCCCGCGGTGGGGGGGGGGCGCGCGCCCCCCCGCCCCCCCCACCCACCCCCCCGGGGGCGCGCCCCGGGGGCGCGCCCCGCCC
>NZ_JBHYIG010000469.1:0-3923 GCF_042740015.1 Streptomyces sp. NPDC059037 | reverse complement strand
GACGCGGGCATTCAGAACCGCAAGTGGTGGGAGGAGATCGGCGACTGGGTCTCCGACAACTGGGACACCATCATCGCCGTCTGCAAGGTCGTCGTAGCCGTGGTCGGCGTCATCGCGTTGATCGTCGGCGGGCCCATCCTCGCCGCCATCGTCATCATCGCCGGAGCGATCGTCCTCGCCGACACCTTGAGTAAATACGCAAAGGGCCAAGCCACCCTCATGGACGTCGCGTTCGCCGCGATGGACTGCATTCCGGGAGCCAAGGGCATCACCACCGCCGCCAAGGCCGCCAAGGGGCTGAAGGCCGCCGCCCGCGGACTGCGCTCCGGAGGACTCCGCAACGCCCTCCGAGGCGGCAAGAACGCGGCGGGCAAGGCCAAGCCGACCAAGGGCCGCTGCAAGAACGGCGACCCCATCGACATGATCTCCGGCGAAATGCTCATGGAGAGGACCGACGTCGAACTGCCGGGCCTGCTCCCGCTCGTCCTCCAGCGCACGCACCTGTCCACGTACCGCTGGGGCCACTGGTACGGCGACTCATGGGCCTCGACGCTGGACGAGCGGGTCGAGATCGACGACGAAGGTCTGATCTACCTCACCGAGGACGGCATGCTCCTCGCCTACCCCCACCCCGAACCCGGCGGCGAGCCGGTGCTGCCCGCCCACGGCCCCCGCTGGCCGCTGAGCATCGACGACGCAGGCACGGTCACGGCCACCGACCCGTACAGCGGCCGCGTCCGCCACTTCCTCCCTGCCGGAGAACGACACGAAACCCTGCCACTGCGAGCCATCACCGACCGCAACGGCAACCGCATCGACATCGACCACGACCCCACCGGCGCACCCACGGCGATACGCCACACCGGCGGCTACCACCTGAAGGTGGACACCGACGACCACCGCATCACCGCGCTGCGTCTGCTCGCCCCCGGCACCGGCACCGAGGACGCCCCCGGCGGCACGCTGGTGGCCGCGTACGGCTACGACGAGGTCGGCAATCTGGCGGAGGTCCACAACTCGGCCGGGCTGAGTCGGCTTCTGGGCTACGACGACCGGGCCCGCATCACGTCCTGGACCGACAGCAACGACACCTGGTACCGCTTCACCTACGACGACGAAGACCGCTGCGTCCGCGGCGAGAGCACCGCCGACCACCTGGCCTGCACCGTCGAGTACCGCCCCGATGAGCGGGAAACCCGCTACACCGACGCCCTCGGCCAGACCACCGTCTACCGCTACAACGACCTCAGCCAGCTCCTGTCCGAGGCGGACCCACTGGGCGGCACCGTCCACACCGAGTGGGACAGCTGGAACAACCTGCTCGCCCGCACCGACGAGCTGGGGCGCCGCACCGAGAACACCTGGGACGAGCACGGCAATCTGACCGCCATACGCCCTCCGGACGGCACGTGCGCCAGTGCGGTGTACAACGACCTCAACCTGCCGGTCGAGATCATCGGCCCGGACGGCGCCGTCCAGCGCCAGACATGGGACGAGCGCGGCAACTGCACCAGCGTGACCGACCGCGACGGCATGACTCACCACTTCACCCACGACGCCACCGGAGCCGTGTCCACCGTCACGGACCCCCTCGGCCACACCACCGAGCTGCGCTGCAACGCGGCGGGCCTGCCGCTGGAGGTCAGGGACCCGCTGGGCGCGGTGACCCGTTACGACCTCGACGCCTTCGGCCGCGCGAACACGATCACGGACCCGACGGGCGCGGCCATGCGCCTCGAGTGGACGGTGGAGGGCAAGCTGGCGCGGCGCACGGAGGCGGACGGCTCGGCGGAGTCGTGGACGTACGACGGCGAGGGCAACTGCATCTCGCACACGGACGCGATGGGCGCGACCTCGACACACGAGTACACGTACTTCGACCTGATCGCGGCCCGCACGGACCCCGACGGCGTCCGCTACGAGTTCGTCCACGACACCCAGCTCCAGCTCCGCAAGGTCACCAACCCCCAGGGTCTGACCTGGAGTTACGAGTACGACCCGGCCGGCCGTCTGGTGGCGGAGACGGACTTCGACGACCGCACACTGACGTACACCCACGATGCGGCGGGCCAGTTGGTGACCCGTACGACGGCCACGGGCGACGTGATCACCTTTGAACGGGACGTGCTGGGCCGGACGGTCACGCAGAACGTGGCAGGCGCCGCGATCACGCGCTACGCCTACGACGCGACAGGCGGCCTCACCGAGGCGGTGGGCCCGGACGTGACAATGACCTTGGAGAGGGACGGGTCAGGGCGTCTGCTCTCGGAAACGGTCAACGGCCGCACCCTGACCCACACCTACGACGAACTGGGCCGCCGCACCGGCCGCACCACACCGTCCGGCGCGAAGAGCACCTGGACGTACGACGCGGCAGGCCGTTGCACCGAACTGATCTCCTCCGGCAGGAGGCTGGCGTTCACGCATGACGGGGCGGGCCGGGAACTCACCCGCACGCTCGGCGAGGCCCTGACGCTGACGAACGTGTACGACGTCGCGGGCCGTCTGTTGGAACAGGACCTGATGGGCCGGGCCGGTACGCCGATCCAGCACCGTGCGTACACGTACCGTGCGGACGACCATCTGACCGGCGTGGAGGACCAGCTCAACGGCACACGGCGCTTCGACCTGGACGCGGCAGGCCGAGTCACCGCGGTCCACGCGGCAGGCTGGACGGAAAGCTACGCCTACGACGCGGCGGGCAACCAGACCCATGCCTCCTGGCCGGCCTCCATGCCGGGCCAAGAGGCAACAGGCCCCCGCGCGTACACCGGCACCCGTATCACCGCGGCAGGCAACGTCCGCTACGAATACGACACGGCAGGCCGCACCACCGTGCGCCAGAAGACCCGCCTGTCCCGCAAGCCCGACACCTGGCGCTACGAATGGGACGCGGAAGACCGCCTCACATCCGTGGTGACCCCCGACGGCACGAGGTGGCGCTACCTCTACGACCCCCTGGGGCGCCGGGTGTCCAAACAGCGCATGACGGAGCAGGGGGTGGCGGAACAGACCGACTTCACCTGGGACGACATGACCCTCTGCGAACAGACGAGCCACACCCCGGGCGCACCGGAATCAGTGACCCTCACATGGGAGCATGACGGACTGTGCCCCCTGGCCCAGACAGAGCGCAAACACCTCACCGACGAAGAAGTGGACGCCCGCTTCTACGCCATCGTCACCGACCTCGTCGGCGCCCCGACCGAACTCCTCGACGAGCAAGGCGACATCGCGTGGCGCACCAGGACGACCCTCTGGGGCACCACAGTCTGGAACCGAGGCGCCACCGCCTACACACCACTGCGTTTCCCCGGCCAGTACTACGACCCCGAGACGGGGCTGCACTACAACTACTTCCGGCACTACGACCCCGAAACCGCCCGCTACCTCACCCCGGACCCGATCGGTCTCGCCGGTGGCTTCGCGCCGCACAGTTACGTTCCCAACCCGCTCAAGTGGATCGACCCTCTCGGTCTTTCCCTCATGGACGAAAGCAAGAACGGCGTGCGCATCGTGGTGCACGAGTACGACGTCGACAAGCCGGCGCACGCCCATGTGACCGGTGGCGGGGGCCGGGAGGTCAGGATCGGACCGAACGGCAAACCCCTCCACAACCAACCGGAGCTTTCGAGCAAGCAGCGACAAGCGGTGGAGCATTTCAAGCCGCAGATCAGGACCGCCGTCAGGAAGCTCGGCAAGCGGAGTCAGGCGGAGGAGCGGGCTGCGAAGGAGCAGCGCGAGGCCGCCGAGGCCGCCAAGAAATCCTGCAAGTAGGGATGAAGCGATGACATTGCATTCCGATGTGGCCGAGTTGCTGGCCGAGGCCGGCATCGTCGACGTGGACGTCGACGATGCCGTCGCGGACGATCACGTCCGAACGTCCGCGTACCTACGCGTCGTCTCGGTGATCGCTTCCTCGC
>NZ_JBHYIG010000468.1:0-4019 GCF_042740015.1 Streptomyces sp. NPDC059037 | reverse complement strand
GTGCGCGCGCGCGGGGGCGGGGGTGTGGGGTTGTGTCCTCAAACGGGCGTGGGGGGGGGGGGGCGGTGGGGGGGCCCCGGCCCCCCCCCCCGCCCCCCCTCATTTCCGTGTGCCCGTAAGCGTTAGGCGCGCGCCTGGATTCCGTACATCTGCGCGTACAGGCCGCCTCGGGCGATGAGTTCGTCGTGCCGGCCCGTCTCGGCGACCCGGCCGTGGTCGAGTACGACGATGAGGTCGGCGCCCCGTACGGTCGAGAACCGGTGCGAGACCAGCAGCGTGACCGTGCCCGGATCACCGCCGTAGGGCCAGGGGCGGCGCGCGGCCTCGATGTACCGCTCGAAGATGACGTGCTCGGTCTCCGCGTCCAGGGACGCGGTCGGCTCGTCCAGGATGCGCAGCAGGGGTGCCGGACGCATCAGGGCGCGCGCCAGCGCCAGCTTCTGCCACTGGCCCGTCGACAGATCGACGCCGCGCTCCCAGCGGCTGCCCAGCTGGGTGTCGGGGCCGTCCGGCAGCGTGCCGGGCAGGTCGGCGGCGCCCGCCCGGTCAAGAGCGGTCGCCACGGTCCGCGGGTGGTCGATGCGCGGCAGATCACCGATGCCGACCGTCTCTCGGAGCGTGAACTCGAAGCGTACGAAGTCTTCGAACGCGGCGCCGATCCGTTCGCGCCACCGGTCCGGGGCGAGGGCGTCGATGCGGACCCCGTCGAGCGTGATCCGGCCCCGCGTCGGCTCGTACATCCGGCACAGCAGCTTGACCAGGGTGGACTTCCCGGAGCCGTTCTCACCGACAAGGGCCACCACTCCCCCGGCCGGCAGCAGCAGTTCGACGTCGTGCAGCGTGGCCGCCGCGGTGCCCGGATAGCGGAAGGAAAGACCTTCGACGGCGATGCCCTGCCGCAGCCTCGAAGGCACCGGCGCCCATGCGGTACCCGAGTCTGCGGTCGTCGCGGGCACGAGGCTCGCCTGATCCGCGTACGCGCGCAGCCAGCGCAACCGCTCGGCGCTCTGCAGGAGTTCGACGACGGCGCCCGTGGCCTGTACGAGTCCGCCGACATGAGCGGTGAACCGTCCGGCAAGGACGACGGCGAGCAGCACGGCGCCCAGGCCGGTGTGTCCGGTCACCGCGAGATGCACGACGAAGGCGACCGCGCCGATCAGGCCGAGCGAGTTGAGCAGCCCGGCCGCGCAGCCGATCGCGGTGACCCGCCACTGCGCCCGGCTCCTCACCCCGTCCGCGCGGCCACGCAACTCCCTTACCCTGGCCCACAGTTCGGGCCCCGCGTCGAAGACGCGCAGCTCCTTGCCCGCCGCCGGCGAGGTGGCGAGGCGGGCGAGGCGCGCGGCGAGCCGGTAGTCGGCCGCCGTGGCCTCCTGGGCGCGGGCGATGACGCCGCGGGCGGAGATCTGCAGACGCAGGGCGATCGCCCCGATGAGCGGAAGGACCAGCAGGGCCGGGTGAACGGTGGCGAGGAGCGCGGCGGTCACCAGGAAGCCGCCGAGCTGTTCGAGCAGGTTGAGCACCCAGTTGAGCAGCGCGCCCATGGCCAGGGTGCGGTCGCGCAGCAGGTGGAGCCGGTCCTGGAAGGCGGGCGACTCCTGGTGGCGCAGCCCGGGAATGCCCGCGGCGAGCCTGGCCAGGAGACGGTCGAAGGCGAAGCCCACCCGCTCACTGAGCCCGATCCTTGCCCCGATGGCGGCGAGTTCGACGGCCTCCCACACGCCGAGGCTCACCACGAGCAGGAGCGCCGCCGTCACCGTGGATTCAAGGAGCCCCTGTTGCGCGCCCTCGGCCATGGACCTCAGCCACAGGGCCTGCAGCGCGGCGAGTCCGGCCGCGGCGGGCACGAGCAGCAGTCCGAGCACGGCGAGTTTCCAGGACTCCCGGAAGGATTCGACGACCAGGGTGCGCAGCGCGTCGAGCACATCGCGCCAACCGCGTCCGGAGACCTCGGGGACGTCGCATCCGGCGGAGCCTTCCGCCACGGCAGGCGGTGCCGCCCGGGGTGCACGGCCGGGAGCGACACCGTCCCGGAGCTCGGCACCGTCGAGGCCACTGTCACCGTCGACGAAGCGCTCCGCCTGCAGCCGGTACATCCGGGCGTACCTGCCGCCCGTCGCCATCAACGCGTCGTGCGTGCCGCTCTCCACGATCCGCCCGCCGTCCATGACATGGATGAGATCGGCCTTGCGTACGCCCGAGAAGCGGTGCGAGACCAGGATCGTGGTGGCGCCCCCGCTCACCGTGAGGAACCGGTCGAAGAAGGCGGCCTCAGCGCGCGCGTCGAGATGGGCGGTGGGTTCGTCGAGCACGAGCACGGCCCCCGAGCGTGCGGCCAGGAGCGCGCGGGCGAGCGCGACCCGCTGCCACTGGCCCGCGGACAGATCGGCGCCGCCGGCGAACTGCCGGGACAGCACGGTGTCCCAGCCCGCCCCGAGCGTGCGGGGCAGCTCGGCGCCGTCGGCCAGTTCCAGGGCGCGCTGGAGGGCGCCTTCCAGGGCGCGCGGGTCGCCGCCGGTGTCCGGGGCGCCGATCGCCACGTTGTCGCGCAGCGTCAGCGGATACTTCACGAAGTCCTGGAAGACGACGGAGATTCCCCGGCGCCACTGCCGTGCGTCGCACTCCCGGACGTCCGCGCCGTCCACGGTGATGCGCCCGGCGTCCGGCTCGTACAGCCGCGCGAGGAGCTTGATCAGCGTCGTCTTGCCGCAGCCGTTCGCCCCGACGATCGCCACGGACGTCCCTGCCTCGATCTCCAGGTCGAGGCCGCGCAGCACGGGGGGTTTGTCCGTGCCGGGATAGGCGAAGTCCACCGACTCGAAGGCGATGCGGCGGCGCACCTCCGTCGCCCCGCCGCTCGTGTGCCCCTTCCGAGCGCTGTCGGCGGTCCCGCGCCGCTCAAGGGCGGCAAGCGACCGCAGGCCGAGGAGCGCGTCGCGCACCATGAGGTCGTCATCGCCGATCCAGCCGAGCGCGGGCAGGGCGAGCGCCGCCTGGACGCTGATCACGAGCTGGGTGAGGCTCAGATCGCCGCGCGCGGCGGCGAACGCCGCGTACCCGAGGACCACGCCCTCCGCGAGCACCACGAACCCGACCGCGCCATAGGCGCGCCGCGCGGCCGTCCCCCGGGTGGCCCAGACCCTGGCCATGCCCGACTGCCAGACGGCCGTCATCCGGTCGGCGAGCCAGTCACCGAGCCCGAAGACACGTATCTCCTTGGCGGGCTCGGGATCCACGGCGAGTGACCGCAGATATCCCGCCCTTCGGATCACCGCGCCGGCCGCCTCCATGCTGCCGTGCACCTGGCGCGACAGGCGCAGATAGGAGCGGTAGGTCAGCACCGCGGCGAGCCCGAGCAGCGGCGGCGCCCACCATGCAAGAGGCGCCAACAGGACGAGCAGGCCGATCCCTTCGAGCCGGGGACGCACGATCTCGGGCAGCAGGGCGGCGAGTTGGTCAGGGCGGGTGCCCGGCTCGGTGGCCAGGCGCAGCGTATCGGCGTAGCCCGGCTCTTCGAGGTGTCCGATGCCGTCCGGCCCCGTCCCGGCGGCGATGGCCCGGTCCTCCACCGCACTGGCCGCCCGGAGCCGCAGCACCGCCGCGAGCCCGCCGTCCAGGGCGCGCAGTCCCGTACGTACGAGAATCAGCGCCGCGAACACGGTGAGGACGACCCCTGCGTGCCGGGCCTCGGCCGACCCGGCGCCCGCTTCCACGGCTCCGGGCAGCGCGCCCACGAGCCGCCCGGTCGCGACCACGACGAGCGGGCCGGTGAGCGCCCCGCAGATCACGGTCAGGGCGAGTGCGACGGTGTGCCGGGGCCCGGCCCGCCACAACAGCCGCACTGCTGCCGTCCATTGCTGCCCTGTACGCATACCGGTCTCCTGAGCCGCGCCGCCATGGGGAGCCCGATGCTCACAGAGGCCCAGGGCTGCCGGTCGACGGTCCCGGGCGGCGCCGCGGCCGCCCCGGCCGCCCGGGGGGGGGGGGGCGGCCCCAGCCCGGGCCGCCCGCCCCCCGGG
>NZ_JBHYIG010000467.1:2918-4153 GCF_042740015.1 Streptomyces sp. NPDC059037 | reverse complement strand
CCCACTCAATCACTCATATCCGCGGGCATGGGCCCCCTGTTACCCCGCTATAAAAACCCCCGGGGCCCCCGGGCCGGGGCGCGGCCCCCCCGAGGAAGGTTCCGACTTACTTGCCTACGCTGTTGTCGCAGCCCATGCTCGAGCCCAGAGAGGTCTCCTGCGCGCCCGAGTTGCCCTCGCCGTTCAGCAGGTTGCCGCCCAGGCCGTTGAGGATGCCGACCTGACCGAGGACGTCGATGTTCTGGTCGTGCGACCTGCAGGTGGTGCTCTGATTGATCTTGAAGCCATCGCCGTGCTTGCCCGAGCCCAGGCCACCCCCGCCATCGGCGTGGGCGGTGCCGACACTCAGGAGCCCGACGCTGCCGAGTGCAGCGACCAGGACGGCAGCCTTGCGGAGCTTGTGCATGTCATCTCCGGTGAAGTGAGGTGAGTGCGATCTGTGATAGATCGACTTCGTTCAATTACGGAGACTAATAAGAAATATCCCCACACCATCGTGCGGCGCGCCGAATTCGGGGAATCCTCACCACCTTGGCCGATGGTCGGGAAATACCGTGCCCCGTGGGTGAATCGCGTCATTGGCACCTGGCCCCGTCGGCTCGGCCGCCAACAATGCCGACCTGCTTGTCATTTCGGCACAGGCACAGAAGAAGGCCCCGGCGCCGCGCCTGGAGGCTCGGTGCCGGGGCCGTTTTCCCGCTATCGGCCGTCTATGCGACCGTCACGCGCCTAGAGGGCGCTGTTGTTGCAGCCCATGCTCGAACCGAGGTGGGTGTCCTGCGCGCCCGGGTTGCCCTCGCCGTTGAGCGCGTTGCCCAGCAGGCCGTTGAGCAGCCCGACCTGGCCGAGGACGTCGAGGTTCAGGTCGTGCGACTTGCAGTTGGAGCTCTGGTGGATGTCGAGCTTGCCGCCCTTGCCGTGGCCGCCGTCCCCGCCCGCGTGGGCAGTGCCGGCGCCCAGGAATCCGACGGTGCTGAGGGCAGCGACCAGGACGGCAGCCTTGCGAAGCTTTTGCATGTCATCTCCGGTGGAGTGAGGTGAACGCGATCTGTGATAGATCGACTTCGTACAGTGATGGGAGATTAGTACGAAATACCCGCAAAACGGACTGCGACGCGCCGGATCTCGCGATCTTGTCGCGGAAGCATCCTGAAGCCGCATCGCACACGAACGGGCCCTTCGGGGACGATCCATCCCCGAAGGGCCCCGGCGGGGCGGTGCGGTGCGGGCGTCCG
>NZ_JBHYIG010000467.1:0-2908 GCF_042740015.1 Streptomyces sp. NPDC059037 | reverse complement strand
TGCGCGTCACTCACCCTCAAGCCGCACCGCACCGGCCCGCGCCTTTCGGTCTCTACCCTCCCCGGAGGGCCCGTTCTGGGCGTTGCTGTCCGGCCGTCCGGCTGCCCTAGCTGTGGGCGTTCGCGGCGGCGTTCGCCTGGCTGTTGGCCTGGGTGCAGTCGACGCCCCGGGTCTCGGCGGCGGCGAGCAGGGCGACCGGGAGATTCGCGTCGAGCAGGGACTGCGGGCTGCACTCCTGGTACGGGCGGAAGAGGTTGTGCTGGTTCAGCGCATCGGCCTGCCCGTGCCCATACGCATGGGGCGGCTGTGAGGCCGGCTGCGAGGAGACCTCCGGGCTGATCTGGGGGTTCAGCTGGGGGCTGACCTGGGGGCTGACCTCAGCGGGCCGCTGCGCCGCCGCCTGCTGCTGCGGGGCCGATGAGCCGGAACTCTGCACACTGGCCTGCGAGTTGGTCATCGAGGCGGCCTGGGCGTCCGGCTGCGTAGCGGGGGGCGGAACGGCACCGTTGTATGCGACGGGAGTGGCGCCGATGGCGGAACCGGCACCGATGGCGGACAGACCGCTGGCAGCTGCGACGACGAGCGCGACCTGTTGAAACTTGCGCATGGAACCCTCGGCCCTTCATTGACCTGTGTTTGGAACGTACTGAAATGCTGATGAGCCAGTGCAGTTGTTGCTGTTCTTGCTGCCTCGTGCGGCTGTGGATGGACCATCGTTCTAACCGAGTGGGGAACGAGAACAGTACGGGCCCAGTCACGGGAGCCGGGGTGTGGTCACCCATTTGCCGCAGGATGTGAACCATCAGCGGAACGCCGGTCAGCCGGGGTCACATCGGACGGGAACAAAGCCGTTAATCCGATCGATCGCAAACGGGTGACGGAGTTTTGGGTCCCGTGACCGAGCCGGAGTAAATGTCGTTGCCAACTGGGAGAGGGCAGCGATCACGAATCCAGCAGAGAGACTCTGTCGGCTCCGGCGTGAAGTCCACGTGACAGCCCAGGATTGCCCCTGTTGAGGCGCAAGTCGAACATCAGGCTGGGCGCACGCAGGGCTGCACTCAAATACAACGGATTTCCCTGCACAGGTATTGAAGGGCCGAGGGTTCCATGCGAAAGCTTCACAAGGTCGTGCTCGTCGCAGCAGCGGCCGGCGGTCTGTCCGCCATCGGCGCCGGCGTCAGCCATGCCGACTCTCCCGTCGGGTACAGCGGTGCTCCGGCGCCCGCTCCTGATTACCCGGCGCCCCAGGCGGCAGCCCCTGCGCCTGCCCCGCAGTGGCAGCCGCCCCAGGCGCCGGCCCCCGCGCCTGCCCCGCAGTGGCAAGCGCCCCAGGCGCCGGCCCCCGCACCCGCCCCGCAGTGGCAGCCGCCCCAGGCGCCAGCCCCCGCACCCGCCCCGCAGCAGAGCGGTTACGCCTCCGCCTCGGCCGTGTCGAGTGGCACTGCACATGCCTCCGGCTCGCCGTACGCCGCGCAGCAGGCAGCCCCTCAGCAGCAGTCGGCGCCGGTCCTGCCGCAGGCCGCCCCGCAGCCCGCGCCGCAGGTCAACCCGCAGACGTCGCCGCAGGTCATGCCGCAGGTAGCCCCGCAGGTCGCCCTGCCCCAGGCCTTCCAGCCGGAGCCCGCGCCGCGTGTCGCCCCGCAGGTGAACCCGCAGGTGAACCCGGAGGTGAACCCGATCATCAATCCGCTGGTCGCGCCCGGCGCACCGCAGGTATCCCCGCTCGGCCTCGGGCAGGTCGCGGCGCCTCCCGTTGGCCAACTCGGTCTGCCCCGACTCGGCTGATGGCCTCCCCGCAGTTGTCCACCCTCCCAACTCGATCTGCTGCAGATCACATCCGCTCGACCAATGGAGAAAGAATGCGCATGCTTCAGAAGGCCGTCATCGTGGGCGCCGTCCTCGGCGGTGTAGGTTCCTTCGGCGCCGGCACCGCCGTCGCACACGGCGAGGCGGGGGCACACGACGGTTTCGACGTCACGCAGGGCATCGAGTGTCGCTCGCACGACATGAACATCGACCTGCTCGGCAGCGTCGGCGCTCTCAACGGCGTGCTGGCCAACGCGCTCAACGGCGAGGGCAACCCGGGCGCACAGGACACCCACCTCGGTTCGGACATGGGCTGCAACAGCCAGGCGTTCTGACCAGCCGCGCTACACGCTCCTCCCCAAGGCCCTCCCCTCTTCATGTTCCTTGCGGTCCTGCGAGAGGGCCGCTGACCTCCGGGCCCGGCATATGGCTGCTCCCCCTGCCGATCGGATGGCCTGGGGTGGTGTCACCGGGCCCGAGAGGTGCCGTGGAGACGTAATGAGAGGTCCGACTGCCGCCCGGCCCGGTCACGGGCGGCAGGTCTCTTTCCAACGCGGCTGGTGTGAGGTGGCCGCCTGGCCGAGCGCCCCTACTTCGGCAAGTGGCGCGATGACGGCACCGATCAGGCCATCCACGACCTGCTGCGCCGTCAGGTCCGCGAGCCGAGGGGCCGTCACGAGGACCCGTCCGCGATCGTGATGGACGCCCAGACGGTGCACGCCTCGGTCGACGCACTCCAGGAGACGACCGAGAACGCTGTCGTCGAGCACGGCGCGCCGGATCACCGGCACGACCATCCCGACCTGGCGTGATCCGCCGCCGCCCGGGGCCAGGGCCCCCGGTGAGCGACTCGCCGTCGTGGAAGACGGTTGGAGCGGCTGGGCATCATCCGCACCCAGAACCGCCACGTCGAGGATGCCCGGGCCAAGCTCGGCAGCATCCCCGCCAACGTAGTCCCGCCCGAAGGCTCACAGAACGCACGCTCACAGAACGCACTGAGAATCGTGGGGGGGGGGCCCCCCCCCCCCGGCGGGGGGGCGCGATGAGGCGCGCGCGGGGCCCGTCGCTCTGTCGTGTGCGAACGCACTCGCGTGGGTGGGTG
>NZ_JBHYIG010000466.1:0-4167 GCF_042740015.1 Streptomyces sp. NPDC059037 | reverse complement strand
CCCCAAGCCCACGCAGATACCGAGCCAGCCGATTCGACCGAACCTCCAACTCCCCGTACGAAACGGCCTCTTCCCCACACCGCACCGCCACCGCATTCGGCGTGAGCACCGCCCAGGCCCCGAACAGCTCCAGCCAGGTGTCCGCCGGCACCGGCCGCGCCGTGTCGTTCCACTTGTCGACGACCAGGGACCGCTCCGCCTCGTCGAGGGCGTCCAACGTGCCGATACGGGCGTCCGGCTCAGCCGCCATCCGGGTCAGCACCCGTATCAGCCGCTCCGAGATCGCCACAGCCGCCGCCGCGTCGAAGCTGTCCAGCCGGTGATCGAGCCGCAGCCGCAGTCCGTCGATCGGGTCAACACCCAGCGTCAGCGCGAAGTGGGTCGACTCGCGGACTCCGGAGCCGGTGAGGCGCAGCGGCTGCGGGGGGCCGCTCTCGCCGGCCCGGTAGTTCTCGAACGCCAGCAGCGTGTCAAAGCTCGCGCCCGGACCGGCCAGCCGCTGGATCTCCGTAAGGCCCAGATGCTGGTGGTCCAGCAGTGCGGACTGCTCAGCCTGCAGGTCGGCGAGCAGCTCCGCGACCGTCCGCGCGGGATCGAATCGCACCCGCACCGGGACGGTGTTGATGAACAGCCCCAACATGTCCTCCATGCCAGGCAGCTCCGCCGGCCGCCCCGCGACCGTCGCTCCGAACACCACGTCCCTGCGGCCCGTCAAACCACCGGCCACCAGCGCCCAGGCGGCCTGCACGACGGTGTTCAGCGTGACGCCGCTCCGGCGGGCCAGCTCGCGCAGCGCCCCGGTCAGTTCGGCGGCCGGTGCAAAGGTCAGCTGGTCGGTCGGACTCGGCGTGCCGTCCGCGGCGGCGGGGGCCACGAGGGTCGGCTCGTCGAGCCCGGACAGGGCGTGCGTCCAGGCGGCCCGTGCGGCGTCCTTGTCCTGCTGCGCCAGCCAGGCCAGGTGTTCACGGTGCGGGGTGACCGCCGGCAGTCCTGCGCCGGTGCCGCCGGCCGCGTAGGCGGCCCATACCTCCCGCAGCAGGATCGGCAGCGACCAGCCGTCCAGCAGGATGTGGTGCAGCGTGATCACCATGCGACAGCGGTCCGCACCCAGCCGGATCAGCAGTACGCGGATCAGTGGCGGCCGCGCCACGTCAAAGCCCCGCACCCGCTCGCCCAGAACCAACTCCTCGGCCTGCTCCGGCTGTTCCGTCAGGTCTTCCTCGCGCCAGGGCAACCGCACACCCTCGACGATCACCTGCAGCGGCTGCTCGATCCCCGCCACCTGCCGGAAACCGGCCCGCAGACTCCCGTGCCGGTCAAGCACCGCCTGCCACGACGACCGCAAAACACCTGCGTCCAGCCGCCCCTCCAAGTCCAGGACCAGCTGCTCCACATACACATCCGTGCTCTGCTGATCAAACAGCGCGTGGAACAACAGCCCTTCCTGCAACGGCGATACGGGCAGCACCTCCACCAGCCCGGGTGCTGCCGCCTCCAGCTCCTCCACCTGCGACTGCCCCAACACCACCAACGGGAAATCCGACGGCGTATGACCGCCACCACCCGACGCCACATACGCAGCCATATCCGCCAGGGCCGCCGCCCAGCCATCAACCAGCGCCTGCGCCGCGCCCGCGTCCAGCAGCCGCTCCGGCCACGCCAACGTCAACGTCAGCTCCGGCCCCTCGGCCAGATCATCGACGATGCCTTCGGCCTCAAGGGCGTGCATCGCCGACGACCGGCTCGCGAAGCCCTCTCCCAGGCCGTCGCCGAGCAGCTGCCAGTCGTCGCCCGAGCCGCTGCTGAAGCGGCCCAGGTAGTTGAAACCGACCTGCGCAGTCGGCAGCGCCGCCAGCTCCACCGCCGTATCCGCATTCAGATACCGGAGCATGCCGTAGCCCAGGCCATCCCCGGGCACGGCGCGCACCTGCTCCTTGACCCGCTTGACGACCTCCCCGACCGACACCGACCCGCCGACATCCAGCCGGACGGGGTGGATGCCGGTGAACCAGCCCACCGTCCGCGACAGATCCAGTCCATCGCTGCCGAACTGCTGCCGACCGTGGCTCTCGACATCCACCAGGAACGAGATCCGGCCCTGGTCACCCCACTCCCCTATCGCCGCCGCCAGCCCCGTCAGCAGCACCTCATCGACCTTGGCACCGAACGCCGCCGGCACCCCGGTCAGCAGCGCCGACGTCACCGACGCCGGCACCCGCACCGACACCCGCCGCACAGTGGTGCCCAAGTCCGTGGCCGGGTCCAGCGGCAGCGCCGTCAGCAGCGGGTCGGAACCCGCCTGCACCGCGGTCCAGCCCTCCAGCTCCGCCATGCGCTCCGCGCTACCGGCCTGCGCCTGAAGCTCCTGTGCCCAATGCCGAAACGACGTCGCCACCGGCGCCAGCACCGGCTCCCGACCGGCGGCCAACGCCGCACACGCCTCTGCCAGATCCGGCAGCAGCACCCGCCACGACACCCCGTCCACCGCCAAGTGATGAACCACCAGCAACAGCCGGCCCGGCGCATCCACGCCGGCGTCAAACCACACCGCCTGCACCATCACACCGCCCGGCGGATCCAACCGCCCCACCGCCGCCCGCGCCTCCACATCCACATCCGCGACAGCAGCATCCACCCGACACACCAACACCCGCCCCGAAGCCGCCTCCGGCACCACAAGCCGCGCCCCCGCACCCGGCACCAACCGCGCCCGAAGTAAGTCGTGGTGGCCCACCAGCGCCTGCACCGCGGCCGTCAAAGTGGCCGCGTCCATTCCTCGCGGGGTGGCGACCAGGGCTGACTGGAAGACCTCCGACAGGTCCTCCGACCGCACCCGCTGCAGCAGTTCGAGCATGACCGGGGTGAGCGGCACATCGCCCGAACCGGCGGCCGTGTCGACGGAAGCGGGAGCGTCGCCCAAGGGCAGCGCGACCGCGGCGATGCGGGCGGCGGTCCGCTCCTCGAAGACCTCCCTGGTCGTGACCGCGAGGCCGGCCCGGCGGGCTCCGGATACGACCATCATCGACATGATCGAGTCCCCGCCCAGGGCGAAGAAGTCGTCGTCGGCACCGGCCACCCCCAGGCCCAGCACCTCTGCGAAGAGCCCGCACAGCAGCGCCTCGACGGGCGTCGCCGGCGCGCGGCCCGCACCAGCCGTCGCATCGACGGCGGGCAGCGCCGCCTTGTCCACCTTGCCGTTGGGGGTAAGCGGCAGCGCGTCCAGCACCGTCACCGCGGCCGGGACCATGTGCTCCGGGAGGCGCGCCGCGGCGAACTCGTGCACGGCGGCGGAAGCGAGCTCGCCGACAGCGACCACATAGGCGGCGAGACGGTCCTCCCGTACGACCACCACCGCCTGCGCAACAGCAGGATGCGCGGTGAGGACGGACTCGACCTCGCCCAGTTCGATGCGGAAGCCGCGGATCTTGACCTGCTCGTCCGCGCGCCCCTGGAAGTGCAGCAGCCCGTCGCCGCTCCACTTCGCCAGGTCGCCGGTGCGATACATCCGCCCGCCGTCGGCGTACGGACAGGCCACAAAGCGCTCCGCCGTCAGACCCGGGCGGCCCAGGTAGCCGCGGGCCAGACCCGGACCGGCGAGATGGACCTCACCCACCACACCCGGCGGCACCGGGCGCAGGAAGCCGTCCAGCACGAAGACCTGAGTGTTGGGCAGGGCGCGGCCCATGGACGGCGGCTGGTCGTCCGGTGTGAGGCCGGCGGGCAGCTCCACGGCGGTGGCGATCACCGTGGATTCGGTGGGGCCGTAGGTGTTCCACAGCCCCGCCTGGGCGCGCCACTTGGCGGCGAGATCGGCGGTCAGCCGCTCGGCGCCCAGCACCCAGTTGCGTATCCCCGGCACGGCCTGCGGGTCGAGCACGGACAGCAGCGACGGCACCACGCTCGCGACCGTCACGCCGCTGTCCCGGACCATCTCCGCCAGCGCCTGCGGATCCGTACGCTCCTCGCCGGCAGCGATCGCCAGGGTGCCACCGGACGCGAGGGTGGCGGCGACGTCAAGAACCGAGGCGTCGAAGCTGAACGACGCGAACTGCAACGTCACCTCGCCCGGACCGGCACCCAGCACCGGCGCCATCGCCTCGACCAGATTGGCCACACCCCGATGCGCCACCGCCACACCCTTCGGACGGCCCGTCGACCCCGAGGTGT
>NZ_JBHYIG010000465.1:0-4204 GCF_042740015.1 Streptomyces sp. NPDC059037 | reverse complement strand
CGCGCCCGGGCGCCCCCGCCGCCGCCGCCCGCGCGTGCGGGGGTGGGCGCGGCCCGGCGCGCGGCGCGGCCCCCCTCCCACCAAAAGTCCTGCCCACCCCTACGGCAGCACCCTGCACAACGCATCCAACGCCCCCGCCCACGCCGAATCCGCCGGCGTCCCGTACCCCACCACCAGCGCATCCCGCTTGGCGACCCGCGCCGCGGGATGCCGGAACTGCTCGATCCCCTGCAGGGCAAGGCGTTGCCAGCTCGCCGCCTGCACCACCGAGCGCTCCGTGCCCGCCGGGAGTTCGAGGACCGCGTGCAGGCCCGCCGCGATCCCCGACACCCGCACCTCCGGCGCCCGCGAGGCCAGCGCGGCGACCAGTTGGTCGCGGCGACGGCGGTAGCGCAGCCGTGCGCCGCGCACATGACGGTCGTACTCACCGGACGTGATGAACTCCGCGAGGGTCAGCTGATCAAGCACCCCGCAGGTCCAGTCGGTGCCGCCCTTCGCCTCGATGACCTCCGCGGCGACCGGCGCCGGCAGGACCATCCAGCCGAGCCTGAGGCCGGGAGCCAGGGACTTGCTCGCCGTGCCGAGGTAGACCACCCGGTCGGGGTCGAGACCCTGCAGCGCGCCCACCGGCTGCCGGTCGTAGCGGAACTCCCCGTCGTAGTCGTCCTCCAGGATCAGCCCGCCCGTGCGCCGCGCCCAGTCGACGGCGGCCGCACGCCGGTCGGGGTGCAGCGGTACGCCCATCGGGAACTGGTGCGCGGGGGTGAGCAGCGCCACCTTCGCCGAGCCGGTGCCCAACTCGGCGGTGGAGGTACCCAGTTCGTCGAAGGTCAGCGGTCTTGTCCGCAGCCCCGCCCGCCTCAGGAGCTCCCAGTGGGCGTCGAGTCCGTACGGCTCCACCGCCACCTCCCGCAGCCGACGCGCCCGCAGCACTTCGCCGAGAAGTTTCAGTCCGTGTACGAACCCGGCGCAGATGACGATGCGGTCCGGGTCCGCGTGCACGCCCCGCGCCCGCGCGAGGTAGTCCGCGAGGGCGGTGCGCAGTTCGATCCGGCCGCGCGGATCGCCGTAGCCGAGCGCGTCGTTCGGCGCGGCGTTCAGCGCGCGGCGGGCGGCCTTGAGCCATTCGGCGCGGGGGAAGGACGCGAGGTCCGGGGTGCCCGGCATCAGGTCGTACGTCGGCGCGCCGCTGACCCGGCGGGGCCGCGCGGGCGCCGCGGGACGCGGGACCGTCCGCTCGGCGACCCGGGTCCCGGACCCCTGCCGAGCGGTGAGCCACCCTTCGGCGACCAGGTCCGCGTACGCGTCGGCGACCGTGTTGCGCGCGATGCCCAGGTCGACGGCGAGCGACCGCGAAGAGGGCAGCCGGGTGCCGGGGGCCAGGCGCCCGCCGCGCACCGCCTCGCGCAGGGCGTCCGTGAGCCCCTTGCGCACGCCGGAGCGCGTCGCGTCACCGGCTGTCTCCAGGTGAAGGTCGACCCCCAAAGTGGCCCACGATTCTTCCATGGAAATGGACCATACCTCTGGGCTATTCGAGCCGTACGGTCGACACCATGAACACGCACGAGAACACGCACGAGAACACGCACGACAACACCTCCGCACAGACAACACAGCCCGCGCAGCCCGCGCAGCCCAAGGAATACCTGCACGAGCACACCCCCCGCCTCGCCTGGTCCGCGCACGCCCCCGAAGTCTTCAAGGCGATGATCCGGCTCGACGCGGCCGCCCGTAAGGGCCTCGACCCGGTGGTCTTCGAGCTCGTCAAGATCCGCGCCTCGCAGATCAACCACTGCGCGCTCTGCCTCGACATGCACACGAAGGACGCGCTCGCCGCGGGCGAGAGCGTCGAGCGGATCATCCAGCTCAGCGCGTGGGAGGAGTCGCAGCACTTCTACACCGCGAAGGAGATCGCGGCGATCGAGCTGACCGAGGCGATCACCGTCCTGACCGACGGTTTCGTGCCGGACGAGGTGTACGAGAAGGCCGCGGAGCAGTTCGACGAGGCGGAGCTGACCCAGCTCATCGCCGCGATCACGGTGATCAACGCGTGGAACCGCTTCGGCGTCTCCACGCGGCAGGTGCCGGGCCACTACAAGGCGGGGGACGCCAAGTGAGCCCTCGTACGACCTACTTGGACGAGGGCGTCGGCCGCGCGATGTCCGCACTGAGCGCGGCCGCCAAGAAGGGGCTCGGCGACCCCGTGCTCGCCGAGCTGGTGATGATGCGGGCCTCGCAGATCAACGCGTGCGCGTTCTGCCTGGACATGCATGTGGACCTCGCCCTGAAGGCCGGCGAGAGCGCCAAGCGCATCGCGCTGCTCAACGCCTGGGAAGAATCCGGGGAGTTGTTCGGCGAGCGCGAGCGTGCGGCGCTCGCGCTCACCGAGGCGATCACGGTCCTCACGGACGGCTTCGTTCCCGACGCGACGTACGAGCAGGCGGCCACCCACTTCGACGAGGCCGAACTCGCCCATCTCATCGGCCTGATCGCCGTCATCAACAGCTGGAACCGGCTGATGGTCAGCCGCCGCATCGAGCCCGGAGGGTATACGCCATGAGCCTCGTCGACGACTTCAGGACGCTGCACCATGGCCGGGCCCCCGGTGACCCGCTCGTCCTGCCAGGACCCTGGGACGCGGCGAGCGCGCGGCTCTTCGAGGAGGTCGGATTCCCGGCTTTGGCCACGCCGAGCGCAGGGGTCGCCGCGTCGCTGGGGTACGCGGACGGATCGGTGCCGCCGGACGAGATGTTCGCGGCGGTGCGCAGGATCGTGCGGTCGGTGTCCGTGCCGGTGTCCGCGGACATCGAGGACGGCTACGGCCTGCCGCCCAAGGAGCTGGTGGAGCGGCTCCTGGAGACGGGCGCGGTGGGCTGCAACCTGGAGGACTCGTCGGACGGGGTTCTCAAGGATCCGCGCGAGCAGGCGGACTGGCTGGCGGAGGTACGTTCCGTCGCGGACGGGCGGGTGTTCATCAACGCCCGTGTGGACACGTTCCTCCGGGGCGTCGCCGACCCCGCGCAGGCCGTCGAACGGGCCCGGCTCTACGTGGCGGCGGGCGCGGACTGCGTCTATCCGATCTTCGCGCCGCCCGAGGTGCTGCCGCGGCTCCTCGCGGACATCGAGGGCCCCGTCAACGCGGGCGCGCACCCGCACGGACCGGATCTGCGGAAGCTGGGTGAACTGGGCGTCACTCGGATCACGTTCGGGCCCGGCCTGCTGATCCGGGCGACGGAGGCACTGCGGGAGATCGCCGGTCAGCTGCGCCAGGCGTGACGGTGCCGGGCTCCCGTACGACGGGAGCCCGGAACGGCGTCAGTACTTGCTGATGCAGGAGAGCTTGACCCGCCCGGTCTGGGCATCGGGGAGCTGGTCCTTGATGCTCCAGGCTTCCACCCGCCACTTCACCGAACGCATTTCGGTGGGTGTCGCGCGTTCCGTCACCAGAACCTGCTGAGAACCGCCGAAGTTGTGCGTGCGCAGCGCGCCGCCACTCGTCGACTTGAACCGGTGCTTGATGTTGCCGATTCCGGCGGAGGAGATATAGACCGTCTTCCCCGCGGGGCAGGTCTTGGTGCCGGACTTCTTCTGCTTGAGTTTGTCCGACGCCTTTCCGACCCGCCAGCCCTGCGAACTGCAGTAGCCGTACACCTTGTTCAGGTTGTTCGGGTTTCCCCAGGTTGAAGTGACCTTCCACTTGACGGACTTGCGCCACGTCGGAATAGTCCGCGTCGAGGCACCGCTGGGATCGTGCTTCCAGATCCTGGAGACCAGCCTGCCGCCGGCGGGCTTCCACGACACCCGCGACGCACCCACGGCCGAGTCCCAGATCCAGGCGGTCTCGCCCCTCTTACGGCACTTGAGCGTGCCCTTCTTGGTGTGGAATCCGGCTGCCTTGCTGACCGAGTCGGACTTCTCCGCGGCGGCGGGTGCGGGGCTGGCCTGCGCCGACCCGGTACCCATCATCGGCGTCAGGACAGCGGCACCGACGGCGAGTGCGCACACTCGCGTACTCACTCGACGAGGGAGATTCATACGCGTCTACCATCTCTCTTCAGGCTTGGCATGAACACAGCCCACGGTAGGCGCGGCAGATCGGGCCCCACAATTGCACGAAAGTGCAATACGCCAGGTGAATAACGCGACGGTGCCGGGGGCCCTTTGAAATGGCTGTCTCTGATTCTCTGATACACACATACCCGCG
>NZ_JBHYIG010000464.1:0-4257 GCF_042740015.1 Streptomyces sp. NPDC059037 | reverse complement strand
CCCCGCGGGCGGGCGCATTCTCCCCCCCCCCCCCCGCCTCGCCCCCGCGGGGCTCTGGGGGTGGGTGGGCGGGAAAGGCTTGTGCGTGGGGAAACCGCTGCGGGGCGATCGGGCGGGTGGTGGGAGAAGCGCGTTCGGTCAGCTTTGCGCTGCGGGTGGGAGAAGCCCGCTCGGGCGCGCCTGCGCTGCGGGTGGCAGAGCCCCGCTCGGGCGCGCGCTGCGGGTGGCAAGGGGCTGTGCCTGCGCCCCTGCGCTGCGGGTGGCAAGGGGCGGCTGTGCCCGCGCCCCTGCGCTTGCGGGGCGGAGGGAGTGTGCCTGCGCCCCTGCGCTGCGGGGCGGAGGGAGCTGTGCCTGCAGCCCTGCACCGCCGGGTAATTCAGGGGCGGCTCACCCCGGTGGGAGCCTAACTTCGGGGGATGAGTTATCGCGATGTGGCGACCCGGCCCGTAGCCGCGTGGGGCGTCGTGGCCGTGGGGGCGAGGATGCCCGTGGCCATGGCCCCGCTCGCCCTGGTGTTTCTGGTGCGGGAGCGCCCCGGCGGCTACACCCTGGGGGCGGTGCTCGCGGCGGCGTACGTCGTGGGCGAGATCGCCGGAGCACCGCTGCTCGGGATGCGGATGCGGGCCGAGCGGGCCAGGCCTCAGCTCGCGGCGGGGCTGGCCGTGGGCGCGCTCGCCTTCGGGGCGCTGGGAGTGTTGCCCCAGGCCCACCCCGTGGTGCTCGGCGCGGCCGCCTTCCTGGCGGGCGCCGCCCCCGCCGCCGCCCCCGGCGGCCTGCGCGCCCTGCTCACCAGCCTCGTGCCCGAACACGCCGCCGCCCAGGCGCTGTCCGCCGAGTCGGTGCTCACGTTCAGCGTGTGGGCCGTCTCGCCCGCCGCCGTCACGGGCCTCGCACTCGGCGTCGCGCCGCAGCTGCCGCTGGTGCTCGCGGCCGTGCTCATGGCCTCCTCCGTGGCCGGTCTGTGGATGCTGCCGGTCGGCTGGCGGTCCGACGAGGACGACCGGGGCGGTGAGTCGATGGTCCGGATCATGATCCGGGCCTGGCCCGTGTATGTGACGGGTGCCGCCAGCCTCTCGCTCCTCGCCCTCGCCGAACTGGTGCTCCCTGCGCTCCTTGAGCAGCGCGGCATCGAGGTCGGCTGGGCGGGCCCCCTGCTCGCCGGGCTCGCGATCGGGTCGGCCGTCGGGTCGGTGGTGTACGGGCTGCGCAGCTGGCCGGGGCGGCTGCGCACGCAGAGCATGGTGCTGATGTTCGCGGTCTCCGGAGTCGTCGCCGTCGTCGCGCTGATGCCGAGCACCGGACTGATCGCCGCGGGCCTCGCCGTCGCGGGACTGCTGCAGGCCGGCGCGATGCTGACCCGGAACCTGACCCTGCGCGAGGTCCTGCCGCCGAGCGCGCTCGCCGCCGGCTACTCGGTCATGTACGCGGCCGTAGGCGCCGGTTACGCGGCCAGCGGCTCCCTCGCGGGCGGCCTGCTCGCGGTCGTCGCACCGTCGACCGCCATCCTCGCCGGGGTCGGCCTCACCCTCGTACTGACGGTGGTGGGCGTGCTCGGCGAGGTCAAGCCGGCACCGTCCGGCGGGGGCGGGCCGTCACCGTCCGGCGACGTGGACGGCCCGGAACGTGCGCCGGTACGCGGTGGGGGTGACACCGAGAGCCGCCTGTAGGTGCTGCCGCATCGACTGGGGCGTTCCGAAGCCCGCCTCCCGGGCCACCTGGTCGACCGACAGATCGCTCGACTCCAGCAGGTGCCGCGCCCGCTCCACGCGCTGCTGGGTCAGCCACTGACCGGGGCTGACGCCCACCTCCTCGCGGAACCGGCGCGTGAAGGTGCGTACGGACATCGACTCCTGGTCGGCCATGTCGCGCAGCTGGATCGGTTCGTGCAGATGGCCGAGCGCCCAGCCGCGGGCCGTGGTGGTGGTCGCCAACTGCGGCTCGGGGACGGGGCGTTGGATGTACTGCGCCTGGCCGCCGTCCCGGTGCGGCGGCACCACCGTGCGGCGCGCCACCTCGTTGGCCACCGCCGAGCCGTGGTCGCCGCGTACGACATGGAGACAGAGGTCGACACCCGCCGCCACACCCGCCGATGTGAGCACGTCGCCGTCGTCGATGAACAGGACGTCGGCGTCGACGGTGATCTTGGGGAAGAGCCGCTGGAAGTGCTCGGCCGACGACCAGTGCGTGGTGGCCCTGCGGCCGTCGAGATAGCCCGCCGCCGCGAGGACGTAGCCGCCCGTGCAGATGGCGACCAGGCGGGTGCCGGGCCTGATGTGGGCGAGGGCGGCGGCGAGTTCGCCGGTCAGGCGGCCCTCTTCGTAGACGGGACCCAGTTCGTACGACGCCGGGACCACGACGGTGTCGGCGGTGGCGAGGGCCTCGGGGCCGTTCTCGACGAGGATGGCGAAGTCCGCGTCGGTGCGGACCGGGCCCGGTGGGCGGATCGACGCGGTGATCACCTCGTACAGGCGCGCGCCCGCGCTGTCTCTCGTACGCCCGAAGATCCGTTGCGGAATGCCCAGTTCGAAGGGGATCACGCCGTCCAGGGCCAGGACGACGACGCGGTGCCGGGGCGTGCCACTGGTGGAGCCGGTCGCTGGGGCCATGGCCCGATTCTAGCGAAGGCTGTCCCTCGGGCCACTCGATCGTGATCGACGGCGGCCCGATGCTGATGGGCGTGACACAGACAGACCTGACCAAGACGACGGAGCCTCGCTCGAAGGCCCCGCGCCGCCGCCGCGTCCACCGCGCGTGGTTCGTCGCCGCCGTCACCTTCGTGACGATCATCGGCGCCGCGGCCTTCCGGTCGCTGCCGGGGCTGCTCATCGACCCGCTGCACCAGGAGTTCCACTGGTCGCGCGGCACGATCGGGCTCGCGGTCTCCATCAATCTCGCGCTGTACGGGCTCACCGCGCCGTTCGCCGCCGCGCTGATGGACCGGTTCGGCATCCGCAAGGTCGTCGCCGTCGCACTCGTCGTGATCGCGCTCGGGTCCGGCCTGACGGTCTGGATGGACTCCGCCTGGCAGCTGCTGCTGTGCTGGGGGCTGCTCGTGGGCCTCGGTTCGGGCTCGATGGCGCTCGCCTTCGCCGCGACCGTCACCAACCGGTGGTTCACCACGCGCAAGGGCCTGGTCACCGGCATCCTCACGGCGGCCTCCGCCTCGGGCCAGCTGATCTTCCTGCCGCTGCTCTCCTGGATCGTCGACCGGCACGACTGGCGTCCTGCCGCGGTGACGGTGTCGCTAGCCGCCTTCGCGGTGGTGCCCTTCGTCTGGCTGCTGCTTCGCGACCACCCGGCCGACGTGAGCCTGAAGCCCTATGGCTCCGAGGAGTTCGTGGAGAAGCCGCCGCCGGTCACGGGGGCCGCGCGGCGCGCGGTCACGGTGCTCTTCAAGGCGGCACGCACCGGACCCTTCTGGCTGCTCGCCGGCACCTTCGCGATCTGTGGCGCCTCGACGAACGGCCTGGTCCAGACGCACTTCGTGCCCGCCGCGCACGACCACGGCATGCCGGTCACGGCCGCCGCGTCGCTGCTCGCCGTCATCGGGGTCTTCGACGTGATCGGGACGATCGCCTCCGGCTGGTTCACCGACCGGTTCGACGCGCGCCGGCTGCTCGCCGTGTACTACGCGCTGCGCGGCATCTCGCTGCTCTTCCTGCCGATGCTGCTCGCGCCGTCCGTGCGGCCCCCGATGATCTTCTTCATCGTCTTCTACGGCCTCGACTGGGTGGCGACGGTGCCGCCGACCCTGGCGCTCTGCCGCGAGCAGTACGGCGACGACAGCGCGATCGTCTTCGGGTGGGTGCTCGCATCGCACCAGGTGGGCGCCGCGGTGGTGGCCTTCGCGGGCGGTGTCGCGCGGGACACCTTCGGGTCGTACGACGTCGTTTGGTACGCATCGGGCGCGCTGTGCGCGGCGGCCGCGCTGATGGCCCTGGTGATCCGGCGGCGGGGCGAGGGGGCTCAGTTGCGGCCCGCTCTCACGTAGCGAAGCGGCCGAACCTGCCCCGGTGGAAGAGCAGCGGCTCCCCCGCGTCGGCGGCCCCGAGCGCCTCCACCTTGCCGACCACGATCAGATGGTCGCCGCCGGTGTGCACGGCCTGGATGGTGCAGTCGATCCAGGCCGGTGCCCCAGTCAGCCGGGGCGAGCCGGTGACCGGCGCCGCCTCGTGCTCCACTCCCGCGAACTTGTCGGCGCCGCTGACCGCGAAGCCGCGGCACAGCTCGCCCAGGGGGGCGCCCCCGACCGTGAAG
>NZ_JBHYIG010000463.1:0-4269 GCF_042740015.1 Streptomyces sp. NPDC059037 | reverse complement strand
CCCCAGAACGGGAGCCTGTGGCGTGCGCCGCCGCCCGTTGTCTCCGGCTGCCGAGGTTCGGGGACACCCGGCAGCCGGAGGTCTGGGAAGGTCCGCTCAACAGCCCTTCGGCTTACGGGACTTCGATCCGCAGGAGTCCGCCGGACCGCCCTTCGAGCGGGTCGCCATAAACTGCGGGGTGAAGGCGCCAGGACCGCCCTTCATCTGGACCAGTCGCGTCCCGGCCAGCTTCTCCTTGCCGCCCCCTTCGAGGCCGACGTTCTGCCGGGTGACGCGGTTCACGAGCCAGGAGTCGGTGTGGTCGAGGCCTGCGCCGTCCCGCATCCACCATTGCTGGCGTGGCTCACTGGCGGAGCACGCAGCCAGGACCGCGGCGACGGCTTCGACCTGCTCGTCCTGGCCGGGACGTTCGTCCGAGGGCAGTGTCAGGCAGCGGTCGTCCGACACCAGCTTCAGCCTGAAGTAGCCGTCGCTGTCGAGCGTTCGCCGCCAGACCTGAGCCCGCGAGCCCTTGCCGTCGGCGCACTCCTTCTGGACGACGTCTCCGTCACCGCCCCGGTCCAGGCAGAGGCCGCTGGTGCGGCTCTGGAGCCGAAAGTCGACGGGCCGCGCGGGGACGTCGGTGAGCAGTTGCGGGTTGTTGGCCACGTTCTCCTCGGGAGCCTTGGCCAGCGCGCTGCCCGCCTCGGGGGCCGGGTGGAAGTAGTGGAACTGGTCGCCGGCGCAGTCCAGCATCTCGGCGGCGTTGACCTCGGTGCACTGCGGCTCGGCGCCTTCCGCACTCGAACCGCCCCCGCACAGCGGGTCCTTGCCGTGCTGGAGGTGGCCCTGCTGTTCCCCGTCGGCGCAGTGCGGCACGCCGAAGCTGTGCATCAGTTCGTGCGTGACGGCGTACGCGTTCCAGCACGACCTCATCACCGAGGCCCAGCCGCCCGTGCTCTTGGCCAGGCCAGCGCCCCCGCCGACGCCGCAGCCGGGGCCGTCGGTCTTCTCCCAGTCCATGAAGAGCATCAGCCGCTGCCCGTTCAGATACTCGTCCAGCTTCTCCTTCTGCTCCTCCTCCGATGCGCCGAGGGTGAGTTCAGCCATCAGGGCCCTGTCCACGGCCTCCTTGATGTCGGCGATCCTGGGCACCTCGGCCAGCCCGCTTACCCCGACCGGAGTGACCTCGATCCGGCAGGAGTCGTCCTGCACCATCTGGTAGCGGCGGCTCTGATCGGCGTCCAGACGCTTGGTGCCGGCCTCCAACTGCTGGTCCACGTCCCACATGAGGCGCCGGATGACCGGAGACCGTTCCGCGGTACGGTCCTCGCCCGCGCGGTGGACGTAGAAGACGTGGATGCCCTTCTTCCGCGCCTCGGCGTTCTTCGCGCAGGCGACGGGCGGGGCCTCGGTCACGGCGTACGAGGCGAGCTCGTCGCCGTCCTCTTCGGCGGCCCAACCCGGCAGCCCGAGGAAGGCGACCAGCAGGGCGAGCACGGCGCCGAGGGCGCTGGGCACGGCCATTTTCCACGGGGCGCGGTGCCTGCTGCGGGGTCTGCGCGGGGTCTCTCGATACCGCGGTGCGGTGTGGGTGTCTCGCACGGTTCCTCCGGTTCAGGAGGAAGGTGCCCGACGACGGCCCAGAGGCGGGAGGTGCGGGAGAGGAGTCTTGCGGGAGGTCGCCGGGAACGTAACAGCGGCCGAGGCTCCCTGTCCAGCGCCGAACTCCCGCAAGACCGACGAGAGTTGCCGGACGAACCCCGAAGGCAAAGCGTTGGCAAAGCGCCGGGATCGATCCCGGTTTGCCCGCTCCTCCCTTCGTGAGTCCCGTGCCGACCCGCGCACGCAGACGTACGCACACAACCGAGGGAGGCCCGCGCGACGCAGAGGCGAGAGTCGCCAGAGGACCGGGAGGTCACCGGTTGGCAGCGGAACACGCCGCCAACCGGCCGGTCCCCTCGACGCGTCCCTTCTCAGGGGCGAGTCGTTCGAGTCAACCGTCCGTTCGGAAGCGCAGGTCGAGCTGCTGTAGTAGTTGGGATTGATCGTGACCCGCTCGCCGCTTCGCACTTCATCGTCCCCCCAGTCGGCGGCACCGGTCTACCGACCGCCGTCGGTCTTGTCCTTCAGTAGGAGCCTTCACCACGCTTCGGATACGCGAAGATCTGCCAGACCTGATCGCCTCCGCCATCGCACGCGCTGAGGACGACGGCACCGCCCGAGGCTGCATACAGGTCTCCCGCCCGACGTTGACCATGCGGGTCGACAGCTTGGCCCGCCCGAGACCGGCTGCCGTCGGACTCGTCTTGGGCGCGGACGCGGAGACGCGTGGGCGCTCAGGCTCGGTCCTGACCTGCGGGGAGGTGGAGGGCGACGGGGACTTCGCGGGTGCCGACGTGGCGGGCGTCGCGCTCACGGTCACGGCAGGTGCCGCCTCGGAGTCGCTGCCGGAAGGACCGTCCGCATCCTGTCGTTGAGGGCGGCCGACTCGTAGAGGGCGGTACTGCACCGGTCACGTCCGGCCAGATGCCGGGCGAGCGCGTCACTGCGACGGCTGCCCGTCCGGCCTACGGCTGCGGCGAGGAGCGCGCCGTAGTGGCAGCACTCCTCCCGCTCTCGGCGACGGGCGCCTGGTCGAGTCAGCGCTCGAAGTCCGGGGCCAGTTCCGTGCGGAGCGCGGTGCTCGCCCAGTCCTCGGCGGCACGCCGCACCACGGACAGCGGATAGGCCGCCAGGCGGCATCCGACCCACGCCTGGCCTTGACCCGCCCGCAGGGTGCGGGCGAACGCCTCGGAGGCCAGGTCCTCGGCGATGTGCGCGTCGCACGTGCAGGTGCGGGCATAGGCGAGCGCAGCGGACAGGTGCCTGCGGTACAGCTCCTGGAGACGTGCAGGTGGGGGCGCCGATACACATGGTGGGCGGGGAAGAGGCGGGCCAGAAAGAGACGTGTCTTCTGGCCCGTGAGCCTCATGACGACGCAGCAGCTTAGCGACCCAGCGCGGCACCACCGTTGATGTGCAGGATCTGCCCCGTCAGATAAGCCGCTTCGGCAGAGGCGACATAGCGGATCGCCGCGGCGATCTCATCGGGCCTGCCCGGCTCGCCGGTCAGGGACTGCCCGACCCGGGTGGCGATGAACTCGGAGGTCGCGCGGTCGCCGAAGAACTCCGTGTCGGCGACGAATCCGGGTGCCACGGCGTTCACGGTGACGCCCTGCGCGCCGAGGCGCTGGGCGAGCTCGAACGTATAGGCGTTGACCGCCGCCTTGGAGCCACCGTACGACCCCGGACCGCGCAGAGCCGCGATCGAGGAGAGGTGGACGATGCGTCCGCCGGGGCGACGGACGTGCGGCAGAAGGGCCTCGGTCAGCAGGACGGACGTCAGGACGTTGGCGGCAAAGTTGCTGCGGTAGCCCTCGGCGACTTCTTCCAGGGTGTCGCCACGCCCCGGGGCGACATTGCCGCCCGCGTTGGTCACGAGGACGTCGACCTCGCCGTCGGCGGTGATGAGGTAGGCGGCACGGCGGACCTGTTCCGGCACGGAGAGATCGGCCGCGACCCAGGTGACGAGGCCGTACCCGTGCTGATCGTTGAGGGCTTTCGCGGCATCTTCCAGCACTTTCTCGCGCCGCCCGACGATGACGACCCGGTCGCCGTCCGCCGCGAACGATCCGGCAACGGCCAGCCCAATGCCGGTACCACCACCGGAGACCACTATGCGCCTGTGAGCCATTTCCCACCCCTTTCCTAGTCATGTATATGAATCTTGTTCATGAATCTGTTTGCTGGAAGGTAGTGTGGGCCCAAGTCGCCGTCAAGCCCCGAAGAAATGCCCTGGCCGCCAGGTCACCGAGGCGCCACACGGAGGTGGTCGACCACGTCGTACAGGCTCAAACGGCGCCGGAACACGGCGCGTTGCCGATCCGCCCCTCTGGCCCGTGAGGCCGTCGCGTGCCGCGCGCCGTCGGCCGCGAGCAGGACGGTGTCGTCGCTCGTGCGGGCCGCGTCGGCGACGCGGATCTCGCGCCCGGACCATGGTGCGCCGGCTCGCGTAACCGGTGTCCCGCCCCGCCCAGTACGGCGAGTTGGCCATGAGGCCGATGAAGACGGCGTGAACGCCTTGCTGTTCGGCGGCGTGGGCGACGACGGCACGCAGGGTGCTGCGGCTTGACGCAGTAGCCAAGACCGGGTGGGGGGGGGGGGCGCCGCCCGGCCCCCGCCCCCCCCCGCCCCCGCACACCCCCCCGCCCCCACCCCCCCCGCCACGCGGGCCGCGAGAGAGAGACAA
>NZ_JBHYIG010000462.1:0-4280 GCF_042740015.1 Streptomyces sp. NPDC059037 | reverse complement strand
ACGGCAGCCCTCCGTTGACCACCATGCGGCGCCCCGCGTGAACTCCCTCACCGCGCACCGCCCGCGGTGAACTCAAGCCGCACCCCGGCCGGGAGGCCCGCCCGCTCCCGGGTGTCGGCGGGCAGCCGGTTCCGGTCGGCGGGATCCGTGCGTACCGGGCGGCCATCGTGTGCCCACCGCGCCCCGCCCCGCTCGAACTCCCTCACCGCGCGCCCCCGATCGTCGGGTAGGGGAACTTCACGCCGACCCCGCCGTCCACGACGAGCGTCTGCCCGGTGACGTACGACGAGAGCGGCGAGGCGAAGAAGAGCAGGGCCGACGCGATGTCGGAGGTCTCCGCGACGCGGTTCAGCGGTGCGTTGCGGGCGTTGCGGTCGCGGCCCTCTGCGCCGATCAGGGCCGCCACCCGTGGGGTCCACACGACGCCCGGAGCCACCGCGTTGACCCGCACCCCGCGCGGGCCGTACTCCACCGCCGCCGAGCGGACCAGCGAGACCAGGCCCGCCTTGGCCGCGCCGTACGCCGCGTGCAGGGGTGCCGCCGTGAGGCCCGACACCGATGCCACGAAGACCAGCGGGCCGCCGCCCGCTTCGGCGAGCGCCTCGCCGCCGTACTGGACGGCCAGCCAGGCGTGCCGCAGGACCATCGAGAAGTGCCAGTCCCAGGACGCGTCGTCCAGCTCCGCCAGGGGTGTGTAGCGGGCCATGCCGACGATGTCGATGACGCCGCCGACCGGGCCCAACTCCCTATGGGTGTGCGTGAAAAGCTTCCGGACCTCCTCGCGGCGCGTCACGTCCGCGACGTACGCGGCGGAGTCCGTCTCGGCGGCGACCGCCTCCGCGCGGTCCTTGTCGACGTCCACGCAGAGCAGCCGTGCCCCCGCCGCCGTGAGGGCGTGCGCGGTCTGGCGGCCGATGCCGTTGCCCGCGCCGAGCAGGACGAAGACGCGGCCGTCCAGGCGGTGCAGGGAGGCGTAGTCGGGGATGGGTGAGGTGTCGGGCGTCGTCATCGGGCGTCCCTTCGCGGCCGGTACGACGCCAGTTCCGGGATGACTTCCTTGCCCAGGATCTCGATCGTGCGCAGGATCTCCTGGTGCTCCAGATAGCCCCACTGGACGTAACAGATGAGCTGGTCGATGCCGAGGTCGGCGTAGTGCTTGGCCTTGCGGACGACGGTCTCCGCGTCGCCGATGAGGATCATGTCGCCGTCGTTGAACTCCCGGACAGGGACGCTGCCTTCGATGATCGGGGTGAGGAGCGGGAAGGTCCGCTCGCGCTCCTCGGCGTTCAAGTGCGGCAGTTCCCAGTCGAGCGTGAACTGGGCGAGATTGCGGTACCACCAGGCGACCGAGTCCCAGACGCGCCGCGAGGGACGGTCCGCCACATGTACCAGGGTGTACGCGCTGACGCGGTTCGTCGTGACGTCCGTGATCGGTGCCGGGGCGCGCGCCGCCTCGCGGTAGGCCGTCACCTGCCGGGCCATCGCCTCGAGTGGCTGCATGATCGAGAAGGAGAGCAGGCCGAGGCCCGCCGCGCCCGCCACCTCCGCCGAGCCGGGGGACGTGGCCGCCATCCAGCACGGTGGGTGCGGGTCCTGGACCGGCTTCGGGGTGACCATCCGGCGGGGGAAGGTGAAGCGCTCGGACTCGTACGCGAAGTACTCCTCGCGCCACATGCCCGTCACGATCTCGATCGCCTCGCGCCAGTCGGAGCGCGACTGCTCCCGGTCGACGCCGAATGCCGTCTGTTCCATGGGAGTTGAGCGGCCGGTTCCCCACTCCACGCGGCCTTCCGAGAGGACGTCCACCGCCGCTACCTTCTCCGCGATCCGCTGCGGCGGAGTGAAGCCGAAGGGGGTGAGCGTCACGCCGAAACCGAGGCGGATGCGTTCGGTCAGTGCCGCGAGGTGGCCGAGCAGGACTTCCGGCGCGGGGCAGTGCGAGCGGCCCTCGCGGAAGTGGTGCTCCACGGCCCACACCGTGCGGAAGCCCACCCGGTCCGCGAGCCGGATCTGCTCCACGGCCTCGCGGTAGGCGCGCTGTTCGGCGGTGCGCTGGCCGTGCGGATGGGGTCCGTTCCAGGGCTTCGGTACGTCGATCTCGTACAGCACATCGAGGTCCATGGCCTGCTGCCTCCCTCTCGACCGGGGTGCACGATGGGGGAGATCTGACGAAGTGTCAACCACTTCCCCTGAGCCCCGGAACGCAACGGACGAAACGGACCGCGCAACGAAGACCCGCAGGAATCGGAAGTACGCAACGATCATCCGCCGCTGCGCAAGGTTGCTGCATTACGTGAGTGAAGCCTGACTCATAGAGTCATCCGCTGTACGTGGTGTGGCGGGGACCGCCTGCTCGGCGGTCCCCATCCATGCGTGGGGTGCTGCCGCCGGTCCCGCCGCCCTGACCGGCAGCGATGAAGGAGCCATGCGTGCTCGACCAAGGCGCACCCCCGCAGAACCGCCCAAGCCCCCCGGGAGCCGCCGGGCTTGGCAGCCGTCTCATGCGGCGCAAGCCGGTGGAAGCCCTGGTCGCGGAGGGCGGCCAGGGTGAGGGCGGCTCGCTGCGGCGCTCCCTCGGCATGTGGCAGCTGACCATGATCAGCATCGGTGCCACGCTCGGCACCGGCATCTTCGTCGTCCTCGGCGAGAGCGTCCCCAAGGCCGGACCCGCCGTCACCATCTCCTTCGTGATCGCCGGACTCACCGCCCTCTTCTCGGCCCTCTCGTACGCCGAGCTGGCCGGCTCCATACCGGTCGCGGGCTCCTCCTATTCGTACGCGTACGCAACGATGGGCGAACTCATCGCCTGGGTCTGCGGCTGGTGCCTGGTCCTGGAGTACGGCGTGTCCGTCGCGGCCGTGGCCGTCGGCTGGGGCGAGTACCTCAACGAGCTGCTCGACGGCACCATCGGTGTCACCATCCCCGACGCGCTCTCCGCGGCGCCCGGCGAGGTCGACGGCGCGATCATCAACCTGCCCGGCCTGATCGTCGTGCTGCTCGCCATGGTGTTCCTGCTGGGCGGCGCCAAGGAGTCGGCGCTCGCCAACACGATCATGGTCGTCGTGAAGATCGCCGCGCTGGTCCTCTTCTGCACCATCGGTTTCATGGGCTTCAAGTCCGGCAACTACTCCGACTTCATGCCGCTCGGCACGGCCGGGGTCAGCGCCGCCGCCGCGAGCCTCTTCTTCTCGTACATCGGCTTCGACGCCGCATCCACCGCCGGTGAGGAAGCGAAGAACCCGCAGCGCGACCTGCCCCGCGCGATCATGCTCTCGCTGATCATCGTCACCGCGCTCTACGTCCTGGTCGCCGCCGTCGCCGTCGGCGCCTGGAACTGGAAGGACTTCGAGGGCTCCGAGGCCACGCTCGCCGCGATCATGAACGACGTCAGCGGCCAGAGCTTCTGGGGCACGCTGCTCGCCGCCGGCGCGGTCATCTCCATCGCGTCCGTCGTCCTGACCGTGCTCTACGGCCAGACCCGCGTCCTGTTCGCCATGTCCCGCGACGGCCTGGTCCCCAAGGTGTTCGGCAAGGTCAGCAAGAAGACGGGCACGCCCCGCGTGAACACCGTCATCGTGTCGCTGTTCTGCGCCGCCCTCGCCTCGGTGATCCCGCTCGGCAAGCTCGTCGACGCCACCAGCATCGGTACGCTCTTCGCCTTCGGCCTGGTCAACATCGCCGTGATCGTGCTGCGCCGGACCCGCCCCGACATGCCGCGCACCTTCCGCGTGCCGCTGGGCTGGCTCTTCCCGGTCCTCGGCTTCGGCTTCTGCGCGTACAACATGTTCAGCCTCGACTCCATCACCTGGACGGTCTTCGGTGTCTGGATGGCCGTCGGCCTCGTGTTCTACTTCCTGTACGGCATGAGCCGCTCCCGATTGGCCACAGCAGAGAAGTGATCCACCCCCAGTGCGACTGAACGATCTCGACGAACGCATTGTGCACGCCCTCGCCGAGGACGCCCGCCGTTCCTACGCCGACATCGGCCAGCTGGTCGGACTCTCCGCGCCTGCCGTGAAGCGGCGTGTGGACCGGCTGCGGGCGACCGGGGCCATCACGGGGTTCACCGTGCGGGTGGACCCCGCGGCCCTGGGGTGGGAGACCGAGGGGTTCATCGAGATCTACTGTCGCCGCAATACCTCGCCGGAGGCGATCAAGCGGGGGCTTGAGCGGTATCCGGAGATGCCCGGGGCCCTCGCCGGCCCCGGGGGCGGGCGCGCGCTGGGAAAGGGTTTTTGTATGGCTTATAGGGGAAATATGGGGGGTGGTGTTGGGGGTTG
>NZ_JBHYIG010000461.1:0-4351 GCF_042740015.1 Streptomyces sp. NPDC059037 | reverse complement strand
CCACCCCCCCTCCCCCCCCCGAGCACTCGTGTCGGTGGCGCCGCGCGCGGGGGCGCGCGGGGGGGCGGGGCCCAGAGCCGGGGTCGGCCGGGCGCGCGGGCGCGGCCCCCCCGCGGCCCCGCCCCACGCCGAGACGCCGATCCACAGCAGCACCGCCACCGGCGCCGCCAACGAGCCGTAGATCGTGGGGCCTTCGACCGTGCTGGTCAGGTAGATGCGGAGAAGGAAGCTGCCGAGGACCCACATGCCGAGGGCGATCAGCGCGCCCGGCATGTCCTCCACCCAGGGCGAGCGCACCGGCACCGACACGTGGTACAGCGTCGTGAGGAAGATGATCGACAGGAGTATCACCACCGGCCAGTACACGATCTGCACCACCGTCGTGGAGCCCGGCACCAGTTGGACCACCGCGTCAGGCCCCGCCACCATCAGCGGCAGCGCCACCGAACCGATCAGCAGCGCCACGATGAACAGCCCGAAGGCGAGCAGCCGGGTCTTGACGATGCCGCGCGCGCCGTCGAGGCCGTACATGACCGTGATCGTGTCGATGAAGACGTTCACCGCGCGCGAGCCCGACCACAGGGCGAACAGGAAACCGATGGAGATGACATCGGGCCTGCCGACCCGCATCACGTCCTCCAGTATCGGCTGCGCGATCTGGCTGACGCCCCTGTCGGACAGGACCGTGCGGGACGCCTCCAGGATGTTGTTCTCCACGCTGGCGATCGTGTTCGCGCCGGTCCACCGGTCCACGTACGCGAGCAGGCCGATCAGGCTGAGCAGCAGCGGCGGCACGGAGAGGAGGGTGAAGAACGCCGCCTCGGCCGCCAGGCCCAGGATCCGGTATTCCACGCATGAGTTGACCGTGTCTTTGAGCAGCAGCCAGGCGGTCCTGCGCTTGGAGACGTTGCTGTAGAGAGCGCGGGCCCGGTTCCAGCGGCCCGACGGCCGCCCGGGTGTTTCTTTTGCCTGGTGCACCTCCTTACCGTAGCGGCATGGCAGCCACCACCCACACCGTGACCAACCAGGCTCCGCCCCTGGTGGGATATGACGTCTTTACGGCGGACCGGGCACTTGTAGAGGGAATCGAACGGCATCTCGACCCCGCGCTGCTCAGTACCGCGCAGGAGCAACTCTCCGAACTCGGGCGCGCGGCGGGCTCCGCGCAGGCGCGGGAATGGGGGTTCCTCGCCAATGAGAATCCGCCCGTTCTGCACACCCATGACCGATACGGCCATCGCGTCGACGAAGTCGCCTTCCATCCCTCGTGGCACCGGCTGCTCGGCAAGGCCGTCTCGTCGGGGCTCACCACCGCCTGGGCGCGGCCCGGCGGGCATCTGCGGCGCGCGGCGGGTTTTCTGGTGTGGACGCAGGTGGAGGCGGGTCACGGCTGCCCCCTGTCGATGACGCACGCGGCGGTGCCGGCGCTGCGGGCCGATCCCGCGCTCGCCGCCGAGTGGGAGCCGAAACTGACTTCTCTGGTGTACGACGAAGGTCTTCGGCCCGCGTCCCAGAAGGCCGGTGTGCTCTTCGGCATGGGGATGACGGAGAAGCAGGGCGGCAGCGACGTACGGACGAATACGACGCGTGCGCGGGCCCTTGCCGAGGAAGGCACCTATGAGCTGACGGGGCACAAGTGGTTCTGTTCCGCTCCTATGTCCGACGGTTTTCTCGTGCTCGCGCAGACCGACGCGGGACTCACGTGTTTTCTCGTACCGCGTGTGCTCGCGGACGGAACGCGTAACGCCTTTGCCATTCAGCGGCTCAAGGACAAGCTGGGCAATAGGTCGAACGCGTCGAGCGAGGTCGAGTTCGACGGGACCTGGGCGCGCCGGGTCGGCGAGGAGGGGCGCGGGGTGCGCACCATCATCGAGATGGTGGCGGCGACGCGGCTCGACTGTGTCGTCGGCTCGGCGGCGATCATGCGGCAGTCCGTCGCGCAGGCCGTGCACCACGCCACGTACCGCGAGGCATTCGGCGGCAAGCTCGTCGACAAGCCGCTGATGCGCAACGTCCTCGCGGATCTGGCCCTGGAGTCGGAGGCGGCCACGACGCTCGCGCTGCGGCTGGCGGCCGCGTACGACGACGGGAGCGAGCAGGAGCGGGCGTTCCTGCGGATCGCGGTGCCGGCCGCGAAGTACTGGGTGACGAAGCGGTGCACGCCGCACGCGGTGGAGGCGCTCGAAGTCCTCGGCGGCAACGGCTACGTCGAGGAGTCGGGGATGCCGCGGCTGCTTCGCGAGTCGCCGCTCAACTCCATCTGGGAGGGCTCGGGGAACGTACAGGCGCTGGACGTGCTGCGGGCGTTGCAACGGGAGCCGATGGCGCTGAACGCCTTCCTCCAGGAGGTCGGTTCGGCCCGCGGCGCCGACTACCGCCTGGACGGCGCGATCAAGGGCCTGCTGACCGAACTGGCCGATCTGGAGGGCGTCGAGGCGCGGGCGCGGCGGCTCGTGGAGCGGATGGCGACGGTGCTGCAGGGCTCGCTGCTCGTGCGGTACGCGCCCCCGGAGGTGGCCGACGCGTTCTGCGCTTCGCGGCTCGGCGGGGACTGGGGCGCGGCGTTCGGGACGCTGCCGCACACGCTCGATCTGGCGGCCGTGGTGGAGCGTGCCGCCCCGCGCGAGGACTGAACCGAGGTCACGGGGGACGACTGACCGAGGTCACGGGGGAGGACTGACCGAGGTCACGGGGGTGGTGCTGCGCCGACACGGCACCACCCCCGCTTTCAGGCCCCGTTGAGGAGCGTGAACGCCGCGCGAACGGCGTTGGGCCAAGCTTCGACTCCCGCACGGCCGTTCGCGAGGGTTGCATGAGGTTGCAAGTCGATTGTTCATTACCGAACTAATACCCTTGCGGGCGCCGAAGAGGCACGATTGAGTACGGGCCCGACTGAGTACGGGCCCCGACGCACTGGTCTGTTCGGGAAGGACTCAGTGATGACCGCGACGTCGACGATCAATATCGCGAGGATCGCCACCATGGACTGCGCGCAGGCCGCGCGGCTGCTCGCGAATGTCCGCCACGCGGCGCTCTCCGGGCAGCGGCCGCGCGTGATGCCGCGTCCGGTGATCGGCGAGTCCTGGGGCCGCATGCTGAACGACGGGGTCGATCCGGACCGGGACTTCAGGTCCCGGCTGCTCAGCGTCGAGGAGCTTGAGGAGCGGCGCCGCACTTCGCCCCTGGTGGAGGTCCTTCCGCTGCTGCGGAACGCGCTCGTCTCGGTGGCGGACGCGGCGCATCACATCATGGTGGTCTGTGACGCCGACGGCCGGGTCCTGTGGCGCGAGGGAAACTCCACGGTGCTGCGCAAGGCCGACTCGCTCGGGTTCGAGCTGGGCGCCGACTGGGGCGAGAGCATCGTCGGCACGAACGGCATCGGCACGCCGCTCGTGGTGCGCAGGCCCGTGCAGGTGTTCTCCGCCGAGCACTTCGTGGAGACCCACCACGCGTGGACGTGCACGGGCGCGCCCATCACCGATCCCCGCTCCGGCCGGCTCATCGGCGTCGTGGATGTCAGCGGCCCGCTCAACACGATGCATCCGGCGACGCTCGCCCTGGTCGACTCGGTGGCCAAGCTCGCCGAGGCACGGCTGCGGGAGAACCATCTGACGACGATCGACCGGCTGCGGACGGTGGCGGCGCCGGTCCTCGCCCGGCTCGACGGTCGTGCCGTCGCGGTGGACGGCGACGGCTGGACGGCCGCGGTCACGGGGATGCCGCCGGTGGACCGGATACCCCTGCCCAAGTCCCTTGCCGCGGGACACACTTGGCTGCCCTCGCTCGGCACCTGCGCGGTGGAGCCGCTGCCCGGCGGCTGGCTGCTGCGCGTCGAGGAGGAACCACGGCCGCTCGCCGCGACCCGCGTGGTCCTCGACGTGAGCGGTCCGCGCCGCTGGTCGGTCACGGTCGAGGGCGGCGGCGTCGGCAACTGGACCCACGAACTCAGCCCGCGCCACGCAGAGTTGCTCTACCTCCTCAGTACGCACCCGAAGGGGCGCAGCGCGTCGGACCTGGCCGAGGACATGTTCGGCGACCCGGCACGCACGGTGACGGTCCGCGCCGAACTGTCCCGCGTACGCCGCTACTTGGGCGGCCTGCTCGCCCACCGCCCGTACCGCTTCCCGGAGGACGTGGACGTCGAGGTGCTGCTTCCCGACCGCTCGACGAACCTGCTCCCGCACTCGTTGGCGCCCGCGGTGCGCAGGGCGCGGCGAGTTCCGGAGCCTTGAGGTGCCCCCCCCGGCCACAGGCCCCCCGCCGGCCGCACCCGCGCGCCCGCACACCCCCGGGGTCGACCCCCCCCGGGACGCGGGGGGCCCCCCCGCCCCCCCCCCCCGGGCCGGAAAAA
>NZ_JBHYIG010000460.1:0-4357 GCF_042740015.1 Streptomyces sp. NPDC059037 | reverse complement strand
CGGCGCGGGGGGGGCGGGTGGGGGGGCGGACGCTGCAGGAGCCCCGCGCCCCGCCGCGCCCCCCCCCCCCCACACCCCGCCCCCCCCCCCCCGCCCCCGTTCACGTACGCATCAGGTACGTCCGTGGAGATTCACGCCGCGTGCACGACGTCCTTCTCCTCCGCGAAGTGACACGCCGACTCATGCGCCGCCGGAGTGTCCTGGCCCGCGAACCGCTGCGGGATCGCGAGCAGCGGGATCTCCTCCGCGCACTTCGCCTCCGCCTTCCAGCAGCGGGTGCGGAAGCGGCAGCCCGAGGGCGGGTTCGCGGGGGACGGGACGTCACCGGTGAGGATGATCCGCTCGCGGCCCTCGCGCGCCTCCGGGTCCGGCACCGGCACCGCGGAGAGCAGCGCCTGCGTGTACGGATGCGTCGGGTGCTCGTAGATCTGCTCGTCCGAGCCGATCTCCGCCATCTTGCCGAGGTACATCACGCCCACGCGGTCCGAGATGTGCCGGACGATCGACAGGTCGTGCGCGATGAAGAGGTAGGAGAGGTTGAACTCGTCCTGCAGCTTCCCCATCAGGTTGATGACCTGCGCCTGCACCGACACATCGAGCGCCGAGACCGGCTCGTCGCAGATGATGATCTCGGGGTTGAGCGCCAGACCGCGCGCGATGCCGATGCGCTGGCGCTGGCCGCCCGAGAACTGGTGCGGGTAGCGGTTGATGTACTCCGGGTTCAGGCCCACCACGTCCAGGAGGTCCTGGACCTTCTGGCGGCGCGAACCCTTCGGGGCCACCTCGGGGTGGATCTCGAAGGGCTCCCCGATGATGTCGCCCACCGTCATACGGGGGTTGAGCGACGTGTACGGGTCCTGGAACACCATCTGGATGTTGCGGCGCACCGCCTTCAGGGCGCGCCCCGAAAGCTTGGTGATGTCCTGGCCCTTGTAGAAGACCTCGCCGGCCGTGGCGCGTTCGAGCGTCATCAGGAGCTTGGCGACCGTGGACTTGCCACAGCCCGACTCGCCCACGATGCCCAGCGTCTCGCCCTGGTAGAGGTCGAAGGAGATGCCGTCGACGGCCTTGACCGCACCGATCTGCTTCTTGATCAGGATTCCCTGCGTG
This sequence comes from Streptomyces sp. NPDC059037, assembly GCF_042740015.1. NCBI lineage: Bacteria > Bacillati > Actinomycetota > Actinomycetes > Kitasatosporales > Streptomycetaceae > Streptomyces > Streptomyces sp. NPDC059037. The sequence continues at coordinate 3,247 of NZ_JBHYIG010000460.1, read as the reverse complement.
AGCGGGAAGTGCTTGACCAGGTTGCGCACCTGGAGGATCGGCTCGCCGCGCTCGACCGGCGCCTCGATCGCCGCCACGGCCTCTTCGGCCGTCGCCGCGGCGACCGTCTCCACGTCGGAGACGTTCGGGGTGGCGTCGGCGGGCTCGTCCGTCTTCGAGAGCTTCGAAGCCTTCGTCGGCTCAGCCATGGATCGTCTCCTTCCAGAAGTGGCACGCGCTGCCGCGGCCCGGCAGCTCCGCGCCGTCCTGCTCGCTCACCGGCACCAGGGCCGGGATGTCCGTACGGCAGATGTCCTGCGCCTTGGGGCAGCGCGGGTTGAAGGCACAACCGGACGGGACGTGCAGCAGGTTGGGCGGCAGGCCCTTGATCGCGTAGAGCTCCTGGCCCTTCTGGTCGAGCCGCGGGATCGACTCGAGCAGACCGCGCGTGTACGGGTGCGCGGGGCGCTTGTAGAGCTCGTGGACCGGGGCCGTCTCGACGATCCGGCCCGCGTACATGACCGCGATCTTGTCGGCCACGTCCGCGACCACACCGAGGTCGTGGGTGATGAGGATGAGCCCCATGTTGTACTCGCGCTGCAGCTCCGCGAGCAGATCCATGACCTGCGCCTGGACCGTCACGTCGAGCGCCGTGGTGGGCTCGTCCGCGATGATCAGGTCCGGTTCGAGGGCGAGCGCCATCGCGATCATGATGCGCTGGCGCATACCGCCGGAGAACTGGTGCGGGTAGTCGTTCACCCGCTCCTTGGCGGCCGGGATCTTGACCTTCTCCATCAGTTCGATGGCCTTGGCCTTGGCCTGCTTGCGGCTCATGCCGTCGTGCACCCGGAACATCTCGCCGAGCTGATAGCCCACCGAGAGAACGGGGTTGAGCGAGGACAGCGCGTCCTGGAAGATCATCGCGATCTTGCGGCCGCGGATCTTCCTGCGCTCCTCGTTGGACATCTTCAGCATGTCCTGGCCGCGGAAGAGGATCTCGCCCTGCGGGATCTTGCCGGGCGGCATGTCGAGGATGCCCATGATCGCCTGGGCGGTGACCGACTTGCCGGAGCCCGACTCACCGAGCACGGCGAGCGTCTCGCCCGCGTCCACGCTGTAGTTGACGCCGTTGACTGCCTTGACGACACCCTCGCGGGTGTGGAACTCGACGTGCAGGTCCTTGACGTCCAGCAGCCTGCCGCTCTTTTCCTCACCCGAGCGGGGGGCGGGAACCGAGTCTTCCTTGATGTCGATGCTGGTCATTTACGCCTCCCTCAGCGCAGCTTCGGGTCGAGGGCTTCGCGTACGGCGTCACCCATCATGATGAACGCCAGCACCGTGATACTCAGCATTCCTGCCGGGAAGAACAGCGTGTGCGGGTTGTTCCGGATGTCCTGCGTCGCGTCGGAGATGTCGCCGCCCCACGAGATGGCGCCGTCACCGAGACCGAGGCCCAGGTACGACAGCGTCGACTCGGCCACGATGTACGTACCGAGCGAGATGGTCGCCACGACGATCACCGGAGCCAGCGCGTTCGGCAGGATGTGACGGAACAGGATCCGCTTCGTCCCGGCACCGAGCGCGCGGGCCGCCACCACGTAGTCGGCGTGCTTGGTGGTGATCACCGCGCCGCGCATCACGCGGGCGATCTGCGTCCAGCCGAGGAAGGCCAGCGCGCCCATGACGACCCAGACGGTGCGGTCGGTGAAGGCGTTCAGGACGACCATGGCGCCGAGCAGGAACGGGATGCCGAAGAACACGTCGGTGAGCCGGGAGATGAGGCTGTCCCAGAAACCGCCGAAGTAGCCCGCGAGCATGCCGCACAGTCCGCCGAAGAGGGTGACGAGGACGGTCACGCCGACGCCGACGAGGATCGAGTTGCGCGCTCCGAAGACGACGCGGGCGTAGATGCTGCGGCCCACCCTGTCGTAGCCGAACCAGCCCTCCTGGAAGAACTTGCTGAGCTCGGGCTTGCCCAGGAAGTGATTGACCTGGTCGCCGGACTCCGGGTTCGCGTCGGTGAAGAGGCCGGGGAAGACCGCGATGACGATCAGGATCGCGATCAGGATCGCGGAGATCACGAAGAGCGGATTGCGGCGCAGCTCGCGCCACGCGTCGTTCCACAGGCTTCGCGGCTTGCCCGGTGCGGGACCGGCCGCGGCCGCGTCCGTCATGTCGGGCGTCACGGCGGTCTTCTCGTCCGTGGCCGTGGTCTTGGTGAGGTCAGGCATAACGGATCCTCGGGTCCAGGACCGCGTAAAGCAGGTCGACGATCAGGCTGGCTGCGAGGTACACGAGCACCAGGACGGTGACGACACCGACGATGACCGCGCCCTCACGGCGGGCGAGAGCCTGGAAGAGGAGGTTGCCGACGCCCGTCACGTTGAAGATGCCCTCGGTGATGACCGCGCCGCCCATCAGGGTGCCGACGTCGGTGCCGAGGTAAGTCACCACGGGGATCAGCGAGTTGCGCAGCAGATGCCGGGTGATGATGCGCTGCCGGGGAAGGCCCTTGGCCACCGCGGTGCGCATGTAGTCCGCTTGCCGGTTCTCGGCGATCGAGGTGCGGGTCAGTCTCGCCACATAGGCGAGGCCCACCATGCCGAGCACGATCGCCGGCACCAGCAGCTGGCCCATGTTCTCCGAGTCCTGAACCGTGGGCGTGATCCAGCCCAGTTCATTGCCGAAGAACAGCTGGCACAGCAGACCGACCACGAAGATCGGTACGGAGATCACCAGGAGCGTGAAGAGCGTGACCGTGTTGTCGACGAACCGGCCGCGCTTGATGCCGGCAAGGACGCCCAGCGTGATGCCGACGATGAGCTCGAACGTCCAGGCCATCGAGGCCAGTCGCATCGAGACCGGGAATGCCTGGGTGATCTCGTCGAGGACCGGCCGGTTACCGGCGATGGTCTTGCCGAAGTCTCCCTGCAGCAGGCCGCCCATGTAGTGCAGATACTGCTGCCAGAGCGGCAGATCCAGACCGCGGTCGTGGCGAATCTGCGCCACCTGTGCCGGGTCCGGCGGCTTGTCGCCCCACAGCGCCCGTACGGGGTCGCCGGGGAGCACGTTGACCATGATGAAGATCAACAGGGTTGTCCCGATGAAGACCGGGATCATCTGGAGCAGTCGCCGCGCGACATAGCGCCCCATTGGTGCCTCCGTCCAATCCGGAGCCGCCCGCTGCGCCCCCCCCGGGGGGGCGGGGGGGGGGGCGGGTCCGGGGGCCGCGCGCCACCTCGTGATATGCCACAGGGGGGGGGGGGTA
>NZ_JBHYIG010000459.1:0-4376 GCF_042740015.1 Streptomyces sp. NPDC059037 | reverse complement strand
ATCTGTCCGGCGACCCGACCTTCGCCGAACTCCTGGACCGGGTCCGCGAGACCGACCTCAACGCGTACGCCCACCAGGACATCCCCTTCGAGAGCCTGGTCGAGACGCTCAACCCGGCGCGGTCGCTCGCCCACCACCCGCTGTTCCAGGTCATGTTGGCGTTCAACAGCAACCCGCGCGGCGAGCTGACGTTCGCCGGGGCGAAGGCCGTCCCCCAGGAAGTCCGCACCGGTGCCGCGCGGATGGACCTGACGCTGAACGTCGCCGAGCGGCACGCCGATGACGGGACCCCGGACGGCATCGCCGGCTCGGTCGCCTACCGCACCGACCTCTTCGATCCTGGCACGGTGACGGCCCTGGTGGAGCGGCTGCTGCGGGTGCTGCACGCCGTCGCGGACGACCCGGGTGTGCGCGTCACCTCGGTCGATGTCCTGTCCGAAGGTGAGCGCCACCGGCTCCTGGAGGAATGGAACGACACCGCGACGCCCGTGCCTTCCGGCACCGTCCCGGAGTTGTTCCGGGCCCAGGCGCTTGCCACGCCCGACGCGACCGCGCTGATCGCCGACGGCGCATCCACCTCGTACGCCGAACTCGACGCCCGCGCCGAGCGGTTGGCCCGGTTCCTGATCGAGCAGGGCGCAGGCCCCGAGCGGACCGTGGCGCTCGCGCTGCCCCGCTCGCCGGAGCTTGTCGTCGCGCTCCTCGCCGTGCTCAAGGCAGGTGCGGCGTATCTGCCGATCGACACCGGCTATCCCGTCGACCGCATCCGCTTCATGGTGCGGGACGCGCGCCCCGTCCTGGTCCTGACGCACTCCGGCACCGGCGCGCTGTGGGACGAGGGAACCGTGACGGTCTGCCTCGACGACCCCGCCGTGCGGGAGCGCATCGCCGGGCTCGACGCGACAGGGCCGCTCACCGCTCCCGACCCGGACCATCCGGCGTACGTCATCTACACCTCCGGCTCGACCGGGGTGCCCAAGGGCGTCGCAGTCCCGCACTCCGGGGTCGTCAATCGGCTGCGGTGGATGCAGTCCGAGTACGGGCTCGGGGCCGACGACCGGGTCCTGCAGAAGACGCCGGCCGGCTTCGACGTCTCCGTATGGGAGTTCTTCTGGCCGCTGCTGCACGGCGCGGCCCTCGTCCTCGCCAAGCCCGAAGGACACCGGGACGCCCGCTATCTGGCGGAGCTCGTGGCGGCCGAGGGCGTCACCACGGCCCACTTCGTGCCGTCGATGCTCGACGCGTTCCTGAACGAACCGGCGGCGCGCGGCTGCACGTCCCTGCGGCAGGTCTTCTGCAGCGGTGAGGCGCTGCCCGCCCACCTGGTGACGCGCTTCCGCTCCCTGCTGCCCGCCCGGCTGCACAACCTGTACGGGCCGACGGAGGCGACCGTCGACGTCACCTTCCACCCGTGCGACGCGGACGGCGACGTACACGACGTCCCGCCGATCGGCCGGCCGATCGCGAACACCCGTGTGTACGTCCTTGACGCCGCGCTGGCTCCGGTGGCGCCGGGCGTGGCCGGTGAGCTGTACCTCGCGGGGGCCGGGCTCGCGCGGGGATATGTGAACCGGCCGGGGCTCACGGCGGAGCGGTTCGTCGCGGATCCGCACGGTGCGCCCGGCACCCGGATGTACCGCACGGGCGACCTGGCGTGCTGGAACGCCGACGGCACCCTCAGGTATCTGGGACGCACCGACGACCAGGTCAAGCTGCGTGGCTTCCGCATCGAACTCGGCGAGGTGCAGGCCGCGTTGGCGGACTGCGCGGACGTGGCGAGCGCGGCCGTGGTGATCCGGGAAGACCGGCCCGGCGACCAGCGGATCGTCGGGTACGCGGTCCCGCGGGACGGCGCGGTACTCGACCAGCGGGAACTGCGCGGGGAGTTGGGGCTGCGGCTGCCCGAGCACATGGTGCCGACGGCCGTCGTGACGCTGGCGGAACTGCCGCTCACGCCCAACGGGAAGCTGGACCGCAAGGCGCTGCCCGCACCCGACCGCACCGGCGCCGCGGCTCCCGCACGGGCTCCACGGGACGACCGCGAAGAGGCACTCGCCGGGCTCTTCGCCGAGGTCCTCGGCCTGGAGACGGTCGGCATCGACGACAACTTCTTCGATCTCGGCGGTCATTCACTGCTCGCGACGCGACTGATCGGCCGCATCCGCACCGTCATCGGCGCGGAGGTCGACCTGCGGACGGTCTTCACCAGGCCGACGGTGGCGGAGCTCGCCGAGAACCTGAAGCGCCCCGCGAGGGCCAGGCCGAAGCTGCGGCCACGGTCGCGCTAGCCGGCCCGTACACCGGCCCGTACAGACGAAACGCCGAAAGGCACCTGGAACAGCGAACAGAAGGTGAGTGGAGTGAGCGAGTCGAGCGAGTCGAGCGAGTCGAGCGAGTCGGGCGTCTGGGCGCCCCATGTGGTGACCCCGGACACCGCCGGTGTGCCGGCGACCCATGCGGGTCTGCTGGAAGCGATCGGCGACACGGCGAAGACGGGCGAACTGCTCCTGGCCAACAAGGCCCTGGTCTTCCGCGGCTTCGGCACCTCCAAGGAGCAGGTCGACTCGGCGCTCGACCTGCTGCTGCCCAACCGCCTCGCCTACGTGCACGGCAACTCGCCCCGCACCAAGGTGGGCAGCAACGTCTACACGTCGACCGAGTATCCGGCCGAGTTCACCATCTCGATGCACAACGAGCTGTCGTACGCCCGCCGTTGGCCCTCCCGTCTCGCCTTCTACTGCGAGCGGCAGCCCGCCACCGGCGGCGCGACCCCCGTGGTCGACGGCACGCTGTGGCTGAGCTCCCTGGACGAGGAGGTCAGGGCGGCCTTCGGCCAGGGGATCCGGTACACGCAGAACCTGCACAGCGGCTCCGGCTTCGGCAGGAGCTGGCAGGACACCTTCGAGACCTCCGACAAGGCCGAGGTCGAGGCACACCTTGCGGACGCCGACGTCACCTGGGAGTGGAAGGCCGACGACGGCATCCGGCTGACCCAGCTGCGCCCGGCCACCGTCCGGCACCCGGTCACCGGCGAAGAGGTCTGGTTCAACCAGTTCGACCAGTGGCACCTGGCGGGCCTCGACGACGAGACCGCGGAGATGCTCACCGAGCTTCTGCCGGAGGACGAACTGCCGCAGTCGGTGACCTTCGCCGACGGCACGCCCATTCCCGCCGAGTACGTCGCCCACGTACGCGACAACGGCCTCAAGGCCGCCGTGGACGTGGACTGGTACGACGGCGACCTGCTGCTGATCGACAACGTGGCCGTCGCGCACGGCCGCCGCCCCTACACGGGACCGCGCCGTGTCCTGGTGGCCATGTCGGGGTGACCCGGACCGCCGGATCCGGATCCACGTCGCGCGGGGAGAGACCGGCGCCAGAACCGCTGCTGTGAACATGAGGGGAACGCAAGAGATCATGGTGCCGTTGTCGTTTGCGCAGCGTCGGCTGTGGTTCCTGTACCGCTTCGAGGGACCGAGCCCGACGTACAACGTGCCGGTGGTGCTGCGTCTTTCCGGTGCCCTTGACGCTGACGCCCTGCGGGCCGCGCTGGGCGACGTGGTGGCGCGGCACGAGGCGCTGCGGACCGTGTTCCCCGATGTGGACGGCCAGCCGTACCAGGACATCCGCCCGGTCGCCGACGCGCGTCCGGTGGTGGACGCCGAGACGGTCACCGAGGCGCAGCTGCCCGCGGCGGTGGACCGGGCGGTGCGCCACTCCTTCGACCTGGCGGCCGAACTGCCCGTGCGTGCCGCTCTGTTGACGATCGACGACGCCGCGGACGAGCACGTCCTGGTTCTGGTGATCCATCACATCGCCGGTGACGGCTGGTCGATGGGTCCGCTGGCCCGCGACCTGAGCACGGCCTATGCGGCCCGGTGTGCGGGGAGCGCCCCGGCGTGGGAGCCGCTGCCGGTGCAGTACGCCGACTACACGCTGTGGCAGCAGGAGCTGCTGGGCGACGAGACCGACCCGGACAGTCTCATCGCCGCCCAGCTCGGCTACTGGAAGCAGGCCCTCGCCGGGCTGCCCGAGCGCCTCGAACTGCCCACCGACCGCCCGTATCCGGAACAGGCCGGGAACGACGGCGGCGCCGTTCCGGTGCACGTCGACGCCGAACTGCACCGCGCGCTGACCGCCCTCGCGCGGTCGCGTCAGACGACGGTGTTCATGGTGCTGCAGGCGGCACTGGGAGTGCTCCTGCATCGTCTGGGTGCCGGGACGGACATCCCGATCGGCACGCCTGTTGCGGGGCGTGGCGAGGAGGAACTCGACGATCTGGTCGGCTTCTTCGTCAACACGCTGGTCCTGCGCACCGATCTGTCCGGCGACCCGACCTTCGCCGAACTCCTGGACCGGGTCCGCGAGACCGACCT
>NZ_JBHYIG010000458.1:0-4381 GCF_042740015.1 Streptomyces sp. NPDC059037 | reverse complement strand
GTGCGGGACCCACACACTCGTGTCACTGGGGGGGCGGGCCCCCCCCACGCCCCCCCCGGGAAAATTCCCCGCGGCGGGGGCGGCTTCGGGCGCTCCGCTCGATCCGGGTCACGTCCGGGTGGGAGCTGTCCGGAAGCCCGCGCACCACCCCGCCCGCCGCGAGCAGCCGCGCGGCCTGCTCGTACTCGCCCTGGCGCAGCGCCAGGTCAGCGACCCCGACGAGCACCCCCGCGGTCAGCGGCGCTATGCCCGCCTCGGCCGCCGCCTCGCAGGCCGCGGCGCGGTGCGCACGGGCCTCGCCTATGTCGTCGGCGAGATAGCCGAGCAGGTCATGCGTCATCGCCCGGATGTACGTCAGCTCAGCCTCGTCGCCCAACAAGGCCTTCGCGACGCCGAGTTGCTCCCGCGCCTGTTCGGCATCACCGCCCCACCGGGCGAGTTCCGCCTTCGCGAGGGCCAGTTCGGCCAGCGCGTCGGGCCAGGCGACGCGCTCCGCGTACCGCTGTGCCTCGGCTATGGAGGCCGCGGAGGCGCTCTTGTCGCCGAGGAACCAGTACAGCCGTGCCTGCAGCGACCGCATCCGGATGATGTCCTCGGTGGCGCCGACCTCGGTGACGACCGCGATCGCCTCTTCGTAGCGCTCGCACGCGGCGGCGAACTCGCCGTGCATGGCCATCCGGTCCGCCAGCTCGGTCAGGGCGAACGAGATCCCGAACCGTTCGCCGATGGCCCGGAATTCGGCGAGCGCCCGCTCCAAGTACGCGTCCGCCTCCCGCCCTTCGTGACCGAGCATGATCCGCATCTTGCCGAGGTGGAGCCGGGCAAGGGCGCGCACCCAGGGGTCCTCGTCGTCGAGCACCAGCTCCCATGCGGGCAGGAACTCGCTGGGCTCCACGTCCAGCATGCGTACGAGTGGGGCGACGAGCCCCAGTGCCGGGTGGCGGCGCCGCCCGCTCCGGTCGCCCTCGCTCAACCGGTGAGCCTCGCGGATCCACCCCTCCGCCACGTGCTGGTCGCCCCGCCCGGCGCTCACGAACATCGAGACCACCGCGGACACCGTGGCCCGGACGTCGTCGCTCACCTCGCCGGGCACCTCGGCGGCCGCGGTGAGCAGTTCGTAGCCCTCGGTCCTGCGGCCGCTGAGCCACCAGTACCAGCCCGCGCCCTCCGCGAGCTCCATCGCCGCCTGCGCCTCGCCCGCCGCGAGCGCGCCGCGCATGGCCGCGGCGATGTTGTCGTGCTCGGCGTCCAGCCGGGCCAGCCAGTCCAACTGCTCGGCGCGGCGCAGGTGCGGCTCGGCGGTCTGGGCGAGCTCGGTGAAGCAGGCCAGGTGCGCCTGGCGCGCAAGCTCGGATTCCCCCGCCTCCGCGAGCCGCTGCCCCGCGTACTCCTTGATGGTGCCGAGCATGCGGTAGCGGGGGGCGCTGTCGCCTTCGGCGCGGAGGAGGGACTTCTCAGTGAGGGCGGTGAGGAGTTCGAGAACTTGCCCCTGCTCGACGGCGTCCCCCGTCTGGCCAGTGTCCGCGGCTTCGAGGGCGCAGACCTGCTCGGCGGCCTCCAGGCTCGCACCGCCGGAGAACACCGAGAGCCTGCGCAGGACGGTCCGCTCGGCGTCCGTGAGCAGCTCCCAGCTCCAGTCGACCGCGGCGCGCAGCGTCTGGTGCCGCGGCAGCGCGGTCCGGCTGCCGCCGGTCAGCAGGCGGAACCGGTCGTCGAGCCGATGGGCGAGCTGCTCGACGGACATGGTGCGCAGCCGGGCCGCGGCCAGCTCGATCGCCAGCGGCATCCCGTCAAGAGCCCGGCAGATACGCACCATCGTCGCCAGAGCGCGCTCGTCGACGGGGAGGTCCCTGCGTACGGCACCGGCGCGGTCCCGCAGCAACTGGACGGCGGGCGAGGACTGGATGTCTCCGGGACCGGCATCCCCCTTCGGCAGGGACAGCGGCTCGACCTGCCACAGCGCCTCGCCGGTGATACCGAGTGGTTCCCGGCTCGTCGCCAGGATCCGCAGCCGCGTGCACTCTCCGAGCAGCCGGTGCGCGAAGTTCGCCGCGGACTCGATCACATGCTCGCAGTTGTCCAGGATCAGCAGGGCGTCCCGCTCGCGGATCGCGGCAATGAGCCGATCGGTCAGCTCCGCGTTCGGGGAGCCGCCGAGCAGCGCGTCCCGCAGCCCGAGCCCGGCGAGCGCCGCCTGCGCCACATCGGACACATCACCGTCCGCTCCGACGCCGGCCAGCTCTACCAACCAAGCCCCGTCCGGCAGTTCGCCGAGCAGCGTGCGCGCGGTCTCCGTGGCCAGCCTGGTCTTGCCCGCGCCGCCGGGCCCGATCACGGTGGTGAGCCGATGCTCGCCCACAAGCCGACGTACGGCACCGAGAGCCGCGCCCTCACCGACAAAGCTGGTCAGCTCGGCCCGCAAATTGGTCTTACGACCCTCTTCCTTCTTACGCCCCAACTCGCCCCGCAGCAGCGCGACATGCAACGCCGCGAGCTCCGGCGACGGGTCGACGCCCAGCGCATCGGCGAGGGCCTCCCGCGCGCGCTGATACACAAGAAGGGCCTCGCTGTCGCGACCGGCGGCGGCGAGGGCGCGCATCTGGGCGGAGACGAGCCGTTCCCGCACCGGGTGCGCGGCGACCAGATCGGTCAGCTCCGTGACCATCTCGGCACCGCGCCCGAGGGTGACCTCCGCGTCGGCCCGCTCCTCGGTGGCGGTCAGCCGCAGCCCTTCGAGCCGGTCGACGGCGGCGTCGAACGCGGCGCTGTCCTGCAGCCCGACGTCCTGCATGGCCGCGCCACGCCACAGTTCGAGCGCTTCCCGCAACAGCCGCGCCCGCCCGGAGCCATCCTCGGCACGGGCCTGCCCTGCGGTGACGAGCCGCTCAAACCGCACGGCATCGACATCATCGGCCTCAACAGCCAACCGGTAGCCGTCAGTCCGCCCTTCGATCACCCCGGCAGGCAACACCTTCCGCAGCCGGGAGACGAGCCGCTGCAGGGCGTTCGTGGCATCGGCGGGCGGATTCTCCCCCCAGATCCAGTCGACGAGCGACGCCTTCGGCACCGCGTGCCCCGGCCTGAGCGCGAGGGCGATCAACAGGGCGCGCAGCCGCGCGCCCGGCACGTCGATCAGGCTGCCGTCGCCCGCGCGCACTTCAAATGGACCGAGCATCCGGATCTGCATCCGCCGATTTTGCCATGTCCGCTTGTCAGCCACCTTGGCAGGCACCCAATGGCTCTTGACCTCAAGCGAAGTTGAGCTTTTAGCGTGGCGTTCATCGAGCACCACAGGTGGCCCTGGACGCACAGGGCCCCCAACCCAACTACCTAATGAGGATGACGTCGATGACCACTGCCTCAGAACAGACGGAAGCGCAGCCGACCGTGACCGTGATCGGCCTGGGCGAGATGGGCTTAACGCTCGCGAGCGCCTTCCTGGACGGCGGGCATCCGACCACGGTGTGGAACCGCACACCGGAGAAGGCCGACACCTTGGTCGCCAGAGGAGCCGAGCGGGCCGCGTCCGTACGCGACGCCGTCGCCGCGAGCTCGCTCGTGGTCGTCAGCGTGAAGGGCAACGCGACGGCCCGCGACCTCTTGGAATCAGCGGGGGACAACGCACTCTCCGGCCGCTCCGTGCTCAACCTGACGGACGGAACATCGGCGGAGGCGAGGGCTGTGGCCGACTGGGCCGCGGGCCAGGGCGCGCAGTACCTCCACGGGCAGATCATGACGATTGCGCCGGGCATCGGGGGAGCGGAGTCAGTCGTCTTCTACGGCGGTTCGGACACCGTGTACAACCGCTATCGGCCGACGCTTCAACTCATAGGCGGCCGGGGAGCCCTGGTGGCGGACGACCCCGGCGTACCGACGCTGTACGGAATGGCCGTGCACGACACGATGTGGGGCACGCTGAACGGATTCCTGCATGCGGCAGCGCTGCTGTCCAGCGAGGGAATCGAGGCAAAGCGATTCCTGGACGACGCGGGCGCGTCAGTCTCCGCCCTGCTGGGGTACCTCCCGATGATCGCAGGAGAGGTCGACGGGGCCGAGTACGCGACGGAGTACGGCGCACTCCAACACCACCGGCCCTCGGTCGAGGACCTGATCAGGGAGAGCAAGGCTCGGAACATCGATGCGGAGTTCCCGAGCTACACGCTCGGGCTTGTGAACAAGGCTGTGGAGGGTGGGCATGAGGGTGACAGCTACTCACGTCTGATCGAGCAGTTCAGGAAGTAGGAGGTGGGGGGTGGGGGTGGGGCGGGGGCTTTGGTGGGCCTGTGGTGGTGTTCGTACCCGGCCCGGAACCGCCAACCTCGGGACAACCGGGCGGCCCCGGCGCGGGCTCTTCTAAACAACACCCACCCCACCACACCAG
>NZ_JBHYIG010000457.1:0-4459 GCF_042740015.1 Streptomyces sp. NPDC059037 | reverse complement strand
CGGCAGTCTTCGTAGAACTCGCGGGCGGCCCGCTCGAACTGGTCTATCTTCACGCACAGGCCGATCTCATCCTGGGCGACCGGCTGACGCCCCCCGCCTTCGCGGGGGCCACCGCGGTGAAGGACGCCCGCCTGATCGTCGAGGCGGGCGAGCGGCACGGCGTCCGCCTCGACGTGGCCGCGGCGGGCGCCGAACGCCTGCGCCGCGCCGCCGCGCAGGGCCACGGGGACGAGGACATGGCGGCCGCGTACTTCGCCAGCTTCGACGACGAATCCCGCGCCTGACGCGGTGCCGGGCAGGGCGCTACCAGGTGACCGGGAAGGCGAGCAGCCCCTGGATCGTGCCGCCCGGCTTGCAGGGCACCTGGTCCGTCGGGAGGTTCGGCGCGAGCGTGGGCACGCGGGTGTGGAGCACCGTGAGGGCGATCTCCAGTTCCGCGCGCGCCAGGTTCTGGCCCAGGCATTGGTGGACGCCGTGGCCGAAGGCGACGTGCTGAGCGGCCGAGCGCCGCACGTCGAGCACGTCCGGGCGGGGGAACGCCCTGGCGTCGCGGTTGATCAGCGACGTGGCCATGACCACCCCGTCGCCTGCTCTGATCACCCGGTCGGCGACGGGGATGTCCGCGACGGCCACGCGGAGCAGGCCGTCCGCGACGGACAGGAAGCGGAGCAGTTCGTCGACGGCGCCGGGCAGCAGCGCACCGTCCGCTCTCAACTCCGCCAGTTCTCCGGGGTGTTCCATCAGGGCGAGCGCGCCGAGGGAGATCATGTTGGTCGTCGTCTCGTGTCCCGCGATCAGCAGCACGAGCGCGATGCCCGCCAACTCGTCGCGGTCGACGCCCCCTTGGGAGCGCTGCTGGGCGATCAGATCGTCTAGGAGCGCGTCACGCGGGTCGGCCTCGCGCGCCGTGACCAGGTCGCGCAGATAGCCTTCGAGCTCCGCGCGCGCCTGCTCCGCCCCGGCCGCCGTCGACGCCGTGAGCAGCCGGTGCGAGCGGCTCTCGAAGAAGTCGTGGTCGGCGTACGGAACTCCGAGGAGTTCGCAGATCACCATCGACGGCAGCGGCTGCGCGAACGCGGCGACCAGATCGGCGGGCGGCCCCTGCTCCAGCATGGTGTCGAGGAGCCCGTCCGCGATCCGCCGGATGTCCTCCCGCATCGCGCCGATGCGCCGGGAGCTGAACGTGGGAAGGACCAGGCGCCGCTGCCGCGCGTGATTGGGTTCGTCGACGCCGACGAGGGGTGTCACCTGGGAGCTGAGGGCGGCGTCGCGCGGCGTCGGGTGCGGGAAGGCGGGGTTCTGGCGGTCGGCGGAGAGCCGCGGGTCGGCGAGCAGGGAGCGTGCCTCGGCGTGCCCGGTCACCACCCAGACCGGTCGTCCGTCGTGCAGGGCCACCCGCGACAGGGGCCCCTCTTCCCGGAGCCTGCCGTAACCCGGTGGGGGCTCGTAGGGGCACTCCCGGTCGGCGGGGAACACTTCCGGCTCTTCCATGGGGCGCCTTTCCATGAAGGGTCCTGTGAGGTCAGAGCCAGAGCGGGGCAGTGGCAGTGGCGGGCGCGGCCCCGCGCAGCCGCTGCACGAACGTATCCGTGTCCGCCGGCAACTCCGCCCCGCACCAGGCGACATGGCCGTCGGGGCGCACGAGCACCAGGGGCCGCGCGTACCGCCGGGCGACGTCCGGGTCCGCGCACGGGGTGACGGTCAGGGGCACGCCGTGGTGGGCGAACGCGCGCCGCGCTTCCACCGCGGGCTCGGTCGGGTCGAAGGTGAGCAGTACGTACCGGCGGCCGAAGAGGTCGAGCGTGGAGCGGTCCGGTGCGAGCCAGGCGTGCGGGGCACGCACACCGGGGACGGCTCCCCGCCGCCAGTCCGGCGTGCCATCGGCCCGGTCGGAGCCCGCGTCCGAGCCCGCGCCCACGCCCCCGTTCATGATGAGCGGGGAGTCGTAACGCAGCCCGAAGGCCATGTCCGGGGCGTCGAACTCCCGGCGTACGCCGCCCTGTTCCATCCGCCGGGCCAGCTCGGCGCGGGCCCGCTCCCCCTCGGCGGTGTCGGACGCGATCTCCGGCGGCAGGGCCCTGCGGGTGGTGCGCGCCATGTTGGCGTGTGCCTCGTCGAGGCTCTGCTCGGCGACCGGGCGCCGCTCGGTGTCGTAGCTGTCGAGGAGTCCGGGCCCCGCCCATCCGGCGAGCCGCGCCGCGAGCTTCCAGGCGAGGTTGTCGGCGTCCGCGATGCCGGTGTTCATGCCGAAGCCGCCGGACGGCGAGAGGGTGTGGGCGGCGTCGCCCGCGAAGAAGACCCGCCCGGCGCGGAAGCTCTGGGCGACCCGGTGCGTCAGATGCCAGGTGTTGTCGGAAAGGACGGTGAGCGGCGTGTCGAAGGCGACCGCCCGGCGCAGCAGCCCCATGGCGTCCTCGGCCCGCTCCTCCTCGCTCTCGGCGCTCGCCGTCAGGCGGTACATCCGGCGTCCGTCCATCGCCCGCAGCGGATAGCGCAGCAGTCCGGGCGCGGTCAGGAAGTGCACAAGGGCCGCCGATTCGCCCAGCCTGTCCCGGAGTTCGGGGGCGTCGAAGAGGATGTTCCGGAACACTCGGGTGCGGTGGTACGAGGGAGCGGGCACCCCGCAGGCCTTGCGCAGCGGGGATGCCGCGCCGTCGCATGCCACCACGTACGCGGCCTCGACGGTGGTGCTCGTCCCGTCGGCCTCGTCCGTCACCGTGGCCGTCACCCGGTCGTCGTGGCGCACGATCCCGTCGCAGCGGAGGCCGAGGCCGACCGGGCCGCGCGGGCGGGTGCCGATTGCGGCCAGGAGCGCCGGCATGAGCCAGTGCTGGGGGCAGACCTGGTCCGGCTCCGGGGTGTGGTCGGGCAGCGGCCTGCCGGCCGCGGTGCCGAAGGGGAGCCGCAGGATCTCGTGGCCGCCGACCGCGGTCACCCAGGCGACGTCGAGCGGATGGTCGTCCGGCCAGCCCGCCGCGCGCAGCGCGGGGGCGACGCCCCAGCGCCGGAAGAGCTCCATCGACCTGGGGCCGACGGTGCCCACCTTGGGGTGGCCGACCGTGCCGTCCGTGCGCTCGACCACGAGGTGGTCGACGCCGTGGTGGCGCAGGGCGAGGCTCAGGGCGAGGCCCACCGGGCCACCGCCGACGACGAGGACATCCGTATGAAGTGGGGGGCGCGGCATCGGTCTCTCCCGTTCGTCGTCGGGCCGGGGTGCGGGCCTGCTGCCGCCCCGGGACAGTCTGTTGCCGGGGCGGGTGGCCCCACATCCCCCGCCGGTGCCCGGAACGCGTGGCTCCGCGCGGCCCGGAGCGGGTCCGCCGCCGCCCCGCGGGCCCGTCATCCCACGGGGATGCGCGGGTTCACGCGTCCCCGGATCACGGGCGGCTTCCGGCGGGGGCTTGCGTCCCTACCCTCGGGGCCACCGGCGCCCGCCGGGCCGCAGACCGAGCCGTCAGATCGGGGAATTCCATGGCCCAGCAGACCGATGCCCGTTCCCAACCCCCCGCCGAGGAGCCGTACTTCGACGACCTCGCCGAGCTGTACGAGCGGTTCATCCAGGTCATCGACGGCGACGAGAGCCCCGTACGCGGCTGGCTGAACGATCAGCTGCGGGACGGCGGCCGTGCCCTGGACGTCGGCTGCGGCGGGGGCCGCAACTGTGTGCTCCTGTCGTCGCGTTACAAAGAGGTGCTCGGCGTGGACATCGCCGAGCGGATGCTCGACATCGCCCGTTCGCTGCGCGCCAAGCCGGCCATCCGCTACGAACGCCGCGGCGTCTTCGGTCTGTCGGCCGACCGGGACGGCACCTTCGATCTGGTCCTGTCCGTCAACTCCGTCTTCCACATGGGTCCGCCCGACGAGGTACTCGCACGGCTGCGCTCGCTGGTCGCGCCGGGCGGGCGGCTCGTCGTCATCGACGTGGTGCTCGACGACGACTGGGACACCTCGGTGGACGGCTGGCAACTGCCGTACGCCTTCGGCACCGCGCGGATGGTGTACCAGGTCTCGGGTGACTCCGCCGCGGCCGCCGACGCGGTGCGGCTGATGCTGCACCCGCGCTGGCTGGAGATGAGCCGGGGCAATCTCCCGCTGTCCCGCAGCGCCTTCCACCGTGCGTACGCCGACGCCCTGCCCGGAGCACTGATCAGGGACGACGTGAACCCGACGCTCTGCACGGCCGTCTGGGACGCGCCGTCCGCCTGACCCGCCACCGGCCCGTCCTGAAGTTCACCCCTCGGCCCGCGGCAGCCACGCGCAAGGACCCTCCAGGCAGGCGCGCAGGGCCCCGAGTTCATCGGGGGCCCCGGTGTAGCACAGGTGCCCGTCGGGTCGTACGAGGCTGACGCGGGCCCGTCGCCCGGCGGCTCCCCCGCCGGGGGGGGGGCGGGGCCCCCCCCCCCCCCCCAGGGCCGGCGCGCGGGCCCGCGATCGGGCCGCGGGGGGGCCGGCCCCGGCT
>NZ_JBHYIG010000456.1:0-4461 GCF_042740015.1 Streptomyces sp. NPDC059037 | reverse complement strand
AGACGTCGGTCTCGACCCCTACAAGGGCATCGCGGGCGTCAAGAACGGCAGCACCACGAACGCCGGAACCACCTTCACGGGCGTCGCCGAGCGCGGCGTCAACGACGTACTCGCCCTGAAGGACGCCGACATCGGTGTGAGCATGGGCTCGGGCTCGGAGGCGACGCGGGCGGTCGCCCAGATCGTGCTCCTCAACAACAGCTTCGCGACGCTGCCCTCGGTGGTCGCGGAGGGCCGCCGGGTCATCGGCAACATCACCCGGGTCGCGACGCTGTTCCTGGTCAAGACCGTCTACTCGGTGATCATCGCGCTGCTTGTGGTCTGCACACAGGTCGAGTACCTCTTCCTGCCGAGGCACCTCACCCTGCTGTCGACCCTCACCATCGGCGTCCCGGCGTTCTTCCTCGCGCTCGCCCCCAACAAGGAGCGGGCCAAGCCCCACTTCGTACGCAGGGTCATGCGGTACGCGATCCCGGGCGGTGTCGTCGCGGGTGCCGCCACCTTCGCGACGTACCTCCTGGCCCGGCACCACTACGAGGGCGCGGGCGCGCGGGAAGCCGAGACGAGCGCGGCCACGCTGGCGCTGTTCCTGATCGCCATGTGGGTGCTCGCGATCATCGCCCGCCCCTACACGTGGTGGCGCATCGGGCTCATCGCCACGATGGGTCTCGGCTTCCTGCTGGTGCTCACCGTCCCCTGGCTCCAGGACTTCTTCCAACTGAAGCTGGTGGGTACGACGATGCCGTGGGCGGCGGTCGCGATCGCGGCGGCGGCCTCACTGATCATCGAGGTCGTCTACCGGTGGGTCGGCCGCCGCTTTCCGGCTTAGTGCCCGGTGACTACTGCACGTCCACGAAGTCGCTGGTCGAGGTGGTGGCGTCGACGGCCTGGCAGGTGCCGTCGAAGCCACGGTGGCGCGGATGCGCGTGTGTTTCCCCAGTTGGAGAAGGGGGCCCCGCGGTGCGCCGGCTGCGCCCCGAAGGGGCGCGGGGCTGTGACATGTGCGGCTCCGCCGCGTGGGCGCGACCAGCCACGACGCACCCGCAGGCGAGTCAGTCGAACCAGCGGTCCCTGGCGAGCTCCTCCGTCCGCGACGGATCCTCAAGCAGCGCCGCCACCTCGAAACGCCGCGGCCACTGCCCCGCCGCCCAGGCGAGCCCCGCGGCCACGCCCTCCAGCGTCGCCGCATGGATCGTGCCGTCCGGCATCCGCCGCCAGTCCAGCTCCACGCCGCCCGCGATCAGCTCGTCGTGCTCGATGTACGTCTCCGGGGTCGCCGGACCGAGCAGCGTACGGACCGGCTCCGGCACCGGATGCTCGGCGCCCTCCCCGGCCGGCTCCACCGCCGCCGTCTCGCTCAGCCGCCGTACCTGGAACAGCTCGGCCAGGTCCGCCGCCTTGTGGGGCTGCACCGGCAGCAGCGCCACTCCGTCGGCCACCGGCAGCAGATCGGGGGCGTCCGCGACCACCGCGTCCGCCACGTCCACCACGACGACCTCGCCGTCCAGCACGGCCCGCACCTCGTCCGGCAGCGTGACCTGCTCCGGGTCCAGGTCCGCCAAGGCGCCGTACAGGGCGTGCAGTTGGGCCGCCGAAACGGTCCGCTCCGGGTCCGCGAGCCGGTCGAGCAGCTCGGCGGCGCCGCCCGGCTCCTCCAGGAGGGCGGCGACCGATGTGCGTACGCCGAGGGCGCGAAGGACCTGCTCGTCGTCGAATCCGGAGGCGTCGGCGGCGTCGTAGAGACCTTCGAGCAGCGGGTCGCCGCCCGAGGCCCGCAGCCCTGCGGGACGACGGCCGCCGAGGACCGGGTTACCGCGCAGCCACCACGCCGTGTACGACCGGACGGTCTCCGTCGTGCCGTCCGGGAGCAGGATCCGCAGCGGCTGCGTCAGCGCGTCCCGCAGCGGCGGACGCGAGAGCAGCGCGAGCGCCTGCGGCCAGCGGTCCTCGTCGACCAGATCGAGATCCCGTACGGCGACGATCTCGGTCGCGACCGGCGGTACGGGCGTGTCCGGAAGCCGGTCGAGCACGTCCTCGCACCACACGTCGACCGCGTCGAGCAGCCCCGCGTCGTCGGGCTCGGCGAAGTCCCCTTCGCGCGGCTCCAGTTCATCGGGGTCGAGTACGACATCCGTGGCGCGGACCAGGGCGAAGGTCGCCAGGACGCCGCACGCGGCCAGCGGCTGCTCGCCCCAGCGGTCGGCGAGATCGGCGTCCACCATGGCGAGTTCGTCCTCGCGCATGACCTCGGCGAACGGACTGCCGGGCAGCACGAGTTCACCGGCGGGTGCCGGTTCGCCGTCCTCGTCGGGCAGCGCGAGCGCGCCGAGCCAGGGCTCGTCGCCGGGCGCGAGGTTCGCCCCGCGGACGAGTCCGAGGACAAGATCCGCCAGCTCCTCGGCATCGAGGGCGTCCTCGTCCCAGGTGTCGTCGTCGAGGGAGGCCGCGACGGCGGCACGGACCTGCGGGGTCGTCAGGACGGCGCGGGGCGTGGCGGGCAGCGCGCCGAGCTTCTCCAGGAGGGGGTGGACGGCGTCGGGGTGCGCGACCTTCAGGCCGAGCCGGGCGAGGGCCGCGGGATCGCCGTCCTCGCTCTCCGCACCCGTGAGGGGCAGCAGGACCTGGCGGGGCCCGATCGTCGTACGCCCTCCCCCAGAGCCGAAAGCCTGGGAGGTGCCCCCCGCGAGCGGGACGGGCAGGCCCGTCAGCCGGTCCGGATCGACACCGGCGAGGGCGTCGTACAGCCGCCGCCACCAGTCAGGATCCTTCTCCAGACCGGCAAGGCGGTCGATCGCCTCGGTCAGCGGGACCCGGGCGACACCGAGGGTGCGCAGCTCGGCGCGGCGCTCGAGCCCTGCGGGCAGCAGGCTGGGCAGGACGTCGGCGAGGACGCGTACGGTCCCGGCGCCCGCGCCCTCCACGACCTCGGCGTCACGGGGCCGCAGCGCGACGGGAACCTCCCAGTCGGGGAGGTCGGACGCGTCGTCCTTCGGGGCGGCGGGCTCGACGGCGGGCGGCAGGAAGGCGGTGCGGGGCAGCCGGTCGAGGATGGCCTGGCGCAGCGCACCGTCGAGCTCGCTCTTGCCGAGCGGCCCGGGGACGAGGCCGATGATCCCCTCCCCCACGGGCCGCCAGCCGGCGAGGAGTTCGGCGTACGCGTCGGCCGCCCGCTGCACGAGGAAGTCGGTCAGCGGACCCGGCGCGGCATGCCGCCGGGTCGTGTCGAGCGGGAACGAGGCGATGAGCAGCGCGGGCACCCCGAGCGGCTCGTCGCTCGGCGTCGGCGCGTGCAGCACGGGGGCGCCGCGGGGCGGCCGCGGGGCGCCGTCGTGGTCGGTGGGAACGGCCCAGGTCACGGACCAGTGGGGCCGCAGCCGCTCCTCGACGGGGCGGTCGGCGAGCAGCTCCTGGTCCAGGGGGCCTTGTCGGCTGACGGTGCGCCAGCGGGTCGTACGGCCTTCCGGGTCCGCACGGCTGTCGGATACGTCGACGAATCCGTCGCCGGCGGTACGCCGAAGGACGCGCGGCTCGGCGTCCGCGACCTGCACGACGACTTCTTCAAGGCCGGGGAGGGCGAGGAGCAGCGCATCGTCGATCCCCTCAAGGAGCCGGGTGACGAGATCCTCGGCGGCGGCGTCGCGCAGCGGCAGGATGACGACGGTGTCGTACCCGTCGGGGGCGGTTCCTTCGGCGGCGAGCGGCAGCCGCAGCAGCGGTACGTGCCCGTCACGGCGCCGGATCTCGTCGCCGAGGCCAGGGCTGAACCGGGCGGTTTCGGCGGCGAGTTCGCGTGCCTCGCCGAGGGACCAGCGGACGCCGCCGGTGCGCCCCACGACGGCGGGTTCGTCGGAGACGGCGAGCACGGCGGCGAAGCCGACGCCGAACCGTCCGACGGCGGTCTCCTCGTGCCCCTCCCGCTTGGCGGAGGCGCGGAGGGTGGCGAGGGACTCGACTCCGGCGGCGTCGAGGGGGGCGCCGTTGTTGGCGGCGGCGAGGACGCCGTCCCGGAGGGTGAGGGCGAGGCGGCCCCGTGCCCCGGCGCGGGCCGCGGCGTCGGCGGCGTTCTGCGCCAGCTCCACCACAAGCCGGTCCCGGTACCCGCCGAGGGCGAGGTCCTCCTCGGCGTTGGCGTCCTCGCGGAACCTCGCCGGGCTTGCCGCCCAGGAATCGAGGACTCCCCGTCGGAGCCGAGCCGTGCCGAACGGGTCAGTACCCTCGGCCGCCGGCCGCACGGTCTTGCTCACGGTGTCGTCTCCCTCGCTTGGTTCGCGGGGCGAACGGTATCGCGTGGCCGGGGGGCCTCGGGCAGTGCGGCTGCCCCGGCGGGGTGGCACCCCGGGGACGGCGCCAGTCTCTCGGCTGTCGGCCGGCGGGTGTTTTTCCCGCGCTCCGCGCGGGTTCTTCCCGCCCACCCACCCGATTGCCCTGCGGGGTGATCGGGTGGGTGGGCGGGAAAAGATG
>NZ_JBHYIG010000455.1:0-4470 GCF_042740015.1 Streptomyces sp. NPDC059037 | reverse complement strand
CCCGAGCAGGGGGTGTACCTGAGGACACCCCCGAACCTCGCCCTGTGCTTCGGCGGGAGGGGGCTTCGGCGGCTGGGTGGGGACGCCCCGGATTTCTAGCGTTGTCGACGTCATCAAGACGGCTTATCCGACGCTTACTTGCGCTTCTGGCGCGCTTACTTATGGGGGCGAAAAGGCCATGCGGCCCAACCTCGCGGCACGACTGGGTGTGTGGAGCGCACACCATCGCAAGACGGCCATCCTGGGCTGGCTGCTGTTCGTCGTGCTCGCCACGACCATCGGCGGGGCCTCGGGCATGGTCACCGCGTCCGACGACGAGATGGGGGTCGGCGACTCGGGCCGGGCGGCACGGATCCTCGACGAGGCGGGGGTCGAGGAGCCCGCGGGCGAGCTGGTCATGGTCGCCGCCCGGACCCCGGACGGCTGGCGGGACGTGGCGGGCGACCTGTCCAAGGCGCTGACCGCGACCGGAGAGGTACGGGACGTCCAGGCGCCGCTGCCCTCCGACGACGGCAAGGACGCGCTGCTCCGCTTCGAGATGAAGGGCGCGTCCGACGACGCCGCCGACCGGGTGCAGCCGGTGCTCGACGCGGTGCAGAAGTCGGACGATGCCGGGGCCGGACAGGGCGTATCGGTCTACCAGTTCGGCGACGCGAGCTCCGAGAAGCAGCTGAGCGACCTGCTCTCCGACGACCTCACCAAGGCCGAGTTCACCGCGGTGCCGCTGGCACTCGGCATCCTCCTGGTCGCCTTCGGCGCGGTGGTCGCGGCGCTGCTCCCGGTGGGCCTCGCGCTGACCGCGTGCGTGGCGGCCTTCGGCCTGCTCTCGCTCGCGAGCCACCAGCTGCACCTCTTCGAGACGACGTACTCGGTGATGTTCCTGATGGGCCTCGCCGTCGGCGTCGACTACTGCCTGTTCTATCTGCGGCGTGAGCGGGACGAGCGGGCCGCGGGGGCGGACGCGGACACGGCGCTGCGGATCGCGGCGGCGACGAGCGGCCGTGCCGTGCTGGTCTCCGGCCTGACGGTGATGGTCGCCATGGCGGGCATGTTCCTGTCCGGCCTCCTCCTCTTCAAGGGATTCGCCGTCGCCACGATCCTCGTGGTGTGCGTGGCGATGCTCGGCTCGGTGACCGTGCTCCCCGCGCTGCTCGCCGGGCTCGGCGACCGCATCGACGCCGGGCGCATCCCGTTCCTGAACCGCCGCTCCAAGCGCGGCGTGCACGCCGGCGGAGGCATCGCGGGCCGGCTGCTGCGGCCGGTCCTCGCCAGGCCGAAGTTCTTCGCGGTCGGCGCGACGGTGCTGCTGCTCGCGCTCGCCGTTCCCGCGCTCGGCATGAAGACCGAACAGCTCGGCCTGGAGAAGCAGTTCGGCTCCGACGCCCCGCTGTCCGCCTCGTACCAGAAGATCACCGAGGAGTTCCCCGGCGGTCCTTCGCCCGCCCGGGTGGTCGTCGAGGCGGACGACATCGAGGCGAAGCCGGTGCGGGACGCGCTGGCCGCGGTGGTGCGCGAGGCGGGGAAGGGCGCCGAACTCACCGTCCACCAGGGCGCGGACGTCGCCGAGATCGACGTACCGCTGCCCGGCAACGGCAGTGACGCCGAGTCGAAGAAGGCGCTGGGCTCGCTGCGCGACACCGTCGTGCCGCAGGCGTTCGACGGCGTGCCCGCGGCCGACGCCTACGTCGGCGGTGACCTGGCCGAGTCCGAGGACTTCAGCGATCAGCTCGGCAAGGGCATCGTGCCGGTCTTCGTCTTCATCGCCGCGGTGACCTTCCTCCTGATGCTGTTCAGCTTCCGCTCGGTGGTGATCGCGGTGACGTCCATCGCCCTCAACCTCCTTTCGGTGGGCGCGGCGTACGGCGTGATGACCGCCGTCTTCCAGCACGGCTGGGGCGCGGAGCTGATCGGCTCGGAGAAGGCCGGCGCGATCGAGAACTGGATGCCGCTGTTCGTCCTCGTCGTCCTCTTCGGCCTGTCGATGGACTACCACGTGTTCGTCGTCTCCCGGATCCGCGAGGCGCGGGACCGGGGCCTGGACAACCGCTCGGCGATCCGGGAGGGCATCACACGGACCGCGGGCGCGGTGACCGGCGCGGCCGTGATCATGGTGGCGGTCTTCGCGGTCTTCGGGACGCTGTCCATGCAGGACATGCAGCAGATGGGCGTGGGCCTGGGCGTGGCGGTCCTCCTGGACGCGACCCTCGTCCGGATGATCCTGCTGCCTTCGCTGATGACGCTGCTGGGCGACCGCAACTGGCGTACGCCGGGCTGGCTTTCGTGGCTGCCGCGGGTTTCGCACGGCGAGGGGGTGCCGCGGGAGCGGGCTGAGGAATTCAGCCCCTCCGGCGTCTGAGAAGCGGGGTCCGAGGCGGAGCCCCGGTACCGAGCCACGGTACCGGGGCTACAGCCCGAGCACCTTCGCCTCCTTCTCCGCGGCCAGCCCCACCACCGGACGGTCCGGCCGCTGCGGGGCCACCCCGCCGATCGACCGCAGCCACTGCCACGTATCGGCGACCGTCTCCGCGACCGGCCGCGCCCGCAGCCCCGCGGCCACTGCCTTCTCTGTGGAGGTGCGATGCATCGTGTCGTGGAGGTCCCCCGGCGGCAGCCACACGGGAAGCTCCATCCACGGCTCGATCCCCGCATCGGCGATCACCGAGGGCTCGGTCCAGCGCAGCTCCACGTCGTCCGCCCCGGCCACGGCGACACACGCCTCCAGGAACTCGCCCATCGTGGTGTGCGCGATGGGCGAGACGATGTTGTACGGCCCGTGCAAACCCGCGAAGCCCGCGTCAAGGACCCACTCGGCGAGGTCCCGCACATCGATGTACTGGATGTCCGACTCCCGGGGCCCGGGGGCCAGTACGGGCCCGCCCCGCGCCACCCGGTTCAGCCACCACGGCAGCCGCCCGATGTTCTCGTAAGGACCGAGGATCAGCCCGGCCCGCGCAAGCACCACCCGCTCCGCACCGAACTCCGCGACAGCGGCGAGCTCCCCGCCCCGCTTGTCCTCCGCGTACGCCACGGACTGCGCGTCCGGATCGCCCTCCACCAGCGGATACGACTCGTCGGACCCGGCGGCCCCCGGATATCGGTACACCGAGCCGCTCGACACATACACGTACCGCCCCGCACGCCCCGCGAGGACCCGCGCCGCATCGCGCACCGCGCTCGGCGCCCCCGACCAGGTGTCGACGACGACGTCCCACTCCGCGCCGGACGCGGACAGCGCCGCGAGCCCGTCATCGGCCGTGCGGTCCCCGTGCAGGGACGTCACATCGGCGGGTGCCTCATGCCGCCCGCGGTGGAAGACCGTCACGTCCCAGCCACGCGCGAGCGCCGCGTCGACCACGGCCCGCCCCACGAACTCCGTACCGCCCAGCATCAGAAGTCTCATGGCGACGACTCTGCCCGCAACGGGCCGCCGTGGGAACCGGGTTCTGCTCCTGGCAGAGCCCGGCCCCGGACGGGAACCCGGAGGTCAGCGCGGTGCCGGCGGCGCGTACTTGTAGCCGACCCGGCGCACCGTCTGGATCGTCGTGCGGTGCTCGGCACCCAGCTTGCGCCGAAGGCGGGCGATGTGGACGTCGACGGTCCGCCCGTCGCCCACGTGCCCGTACCCCCACACCGTGGTCACCAACTGGTCGCGCGTGTGCACCCGGTGGGGGTGCGCGACGAGATGCGCGAGCAGCTCGAACTCCAGATAGGTGAGGTCGAGCGGCCGCCCGTCGACCTGCGCGGCACGCTGCACGGGATCGATCCACACGGGCCCCGCCGCCTCCTGCCGAGCCTCGGGCTCGCGGGGCTCGGCCACGACGGGGGCCTCCTGCCCGGCCGGTACGAGCACCAGGTAGCCGATCATCGGCGGCTGGCCCGGCAGCGTGGGCAGCGTGTGCTGGGGCGCGGGCAGCCAGGTCGCGCCCGGCGGCAGGAAGTCGGTGAGCTGCACCACCTCGTCGGGATCGACGGCCCGCAGCCGGCCACGGGCGGGCCCGGCGAGCGGCGAAACAGAAGCGGAGGAGGCGGTGGACGCGGAGAAGGAACGGGAGTTCGCCATGGGAGGTCAGCTTTCGCGCGAAGGAGTCGTCAGTCGTCGAGGACGTACGTACGTCGTGCGCGTCAGGCGAAGGCCGGGTGAACGGCTTTAGAGGGCCCGCGCGTTCATCGCGCGGCAACACACCCGGTCGAAGTCATGGTGCTGACGGGAAGGCCAGAACGGCTCGAGGTCGTGATGCCGACCTGTCGCTGCGTTCCCGTGGCTGTCCATGCCCCCATTGAATCAGATGGCAGAGGGAAGGGGCAGCGGTCTCCCCATGCCGACCCATGCTCCCCATGACGAGAAGAGGGGGGGGGGGCGCGCGGCCGGCGGGGCGGCCCCGCCGATTTGATTTTTATTAATTAACTGATCGCCCCGAAGAGACACATATGTTTTCCTATATTTTATTAAATTATCACCCACACAATCTG
>NZ_JBHYIG010000454.1:0-4505 GCF_042740015.1 Streptomyces sp. NPDC059037 | reverse complement strand
TGTCTCACCGGTTCAGGGGGGTGCTGCTGTGGGGGCACGGGAGGGGCTGTCAAGGGAGGGCCCGGGGGGTGAGACGGGGCGGGGTGGCAGGGCGAGGGGGGTGAGGCGGATGGTGATACGTCCGAGCAGGAGGTCCGTGGCTTCTGGGCCCCGCCCGGATGCGCGGGGCCGTGAAGAACGAGAAGAAGGATCAGGCAGCGCGGCGGCCGCCGCGCAGGTGCCGCCCCGGCCGGGGCGGCGAGTCGGGCTCCGTGTAGTCCGGCTTCCAATAGCCCGGCGTCTAGAGGAAGTTGACGTTCTGCGCGAGGGCGAGCCGGCTGGAGTAGTTGATGGTGTTGGTGGCCGGGCGCATGTACGCGCGCCAGGCGTCGGAGCCGGACTCCCGGCCTCCGCCCGTCTCCTTCTCGCCGCCGAACGCCCCGCCGATCTCCGCGCCGGACGTGCCGATGTTCACGTTGGCGATGCCGCAGTCGGAGCCCTCGGACGACAGGAAGAGCTCGGCCTCCTGCTGGTCGCGGGTGAAGATGCTGGAGGACAGGCCCTGCGGGACGTCGTTGTGCAGGGCGATGGCCTCCTCCAGGGTGTCGTAGGTGAGGACGTACAGGATGGGGGCGAAGGTCTCCTGCCGTACGACGTCGGTCTGTTCGTCGACGCGGACGACGACCGGTTCCGCGTACGCGGCCTGCGGCGCCGCATCGGCCAGGCGCCGGTTGCCGCCGGCGAGGATCTTGCCGCCCTGCGCCTGTACGCGGGCGAGCGCGTCCTGCATGCGGTCGAGGGCGGCGGGCGAGATGAGCGGGCCGACCAGGGTGTTCTCGTCGAACGGGTCGCCGATGGGGAGCCTGGTGTACGCGGCCGTCAGGCGTGCGACGAGAGTGTCCGCGATGTCGCGGTGGACGATCAGGCGGCGCAGCGTGGTGCAGCGCTGTCCCGCCGTGCCCGCGGCCGCGAAGACGATGCCCTGCACCGCGAGGTCGAGGTCGGCCGACGGCGCCACCACCGCGGCGTTGTTGCCGCCGAGTTCGAGCAGCGAGCGCCCGAAGCGGGCGGCGACGCGGGGGCCGACCTCGCGCCCCATGCGGGTGGAGCCGGTGGCGCTGACGAGCGCGACGCGCGGGTCGTCCACAAGCCGTTCGCCCACCGCGCGGTCACCGAGCAGGAGCCGGTGTACGTCACGGGGCGCGCCGACCTCTTCCGCGGCCTGGGCGAGGAGCCGGTCGCAGGCCAGGGAGATCAGCGGGGTCAGTTCGGACGGCTTCCAGACCACGGTGTCACCGCAGGCCAGCGCCACGGCCGTGTTCCAGGACCACACCGCGGCGGGGAAGTTGAACGCGGAGATCACGCCGACCACGCCCAGCGGATGCCAGGTCTCGGCGAGACGGTGGCCGGGGCGCTCGGATGCGATGGTGCGGCCGTAGAGCTGCCGGGAGAGACCGACCGCGAAGTCGCAGATGTCGATCATCTCCTGGACCTCGCCGAGCGCCTCCGAGCGGATCTTGCCCGCCTCGACGGTGATCAGATCGGCCAGGTCGCTCTTGTGGTCGCGCAGCAACTCGCCCAGGCGGCGCACGATTTCACCCCGGCGCGGGGGCGGCGTGACGCGCCAGGCGAGGAACGCCTCGCGCGCGGCGGCGACGGCCTCGTCGACTTCGGCGGCGGTCGCCGCGGTCAGGCCGAACAGGTCCTCGCCGGTGATGGGCGTCCGGGCCTGGAAGCCGGTGCCGTCCGGGACGGTGACGCCGACGCGCTCCAGGCTCGCGCGGGCGCGGGCGCGCAGGTCGTCGGTGGTGGGCAGGGCGGTGGTGCCGGTCATGGTGCTCCCTGGGTGAGGTGTGCGGGTGGGGGCGGAGGGGTGTCAGCGGGGGTGCGTGCCGTCGAGGCTCAGGCCCAGTTCGCGGCCGACCCGGGTGATGGAGCGGCTCTGCTGGTGCTCGTACAGGGCGAACGGGTCGAGGACCTCGCGGCCGATGGCGCCGGAGAGCCAGTCGCTGTCGTACGCGGCGCCTTCCTGCCCGGTGTTCCGGGAGCCATCGCCGCTGAGGTTGGACTGGAAGATGCCGGCGGCGGAGCGCGGCAGGAAGTCCTCGTAGACCACAGGTTCGGCCCGCACCCAGCCTTGGTCCACCAACTCGCCGATGGTGGCGGGGAGTTGGGCGCTCATGCGGGCGCGGCCGGGAGTGACGCCGTAGGTGAAGTAGGCGAGCTCCTGGGCGGCGAGCTCGCGCTCGCTGCCGGGGACGTGCTCCGCCCACAGGGCGCGGGCCAGCGCGGTGCGGTCCGCCGCCGGGCGGGCGGCGGCCCGGTCGTCGACGAGGGCGAGCAGCCGGTCGTAGAGTGCGCGGCCCGCGGGCGTGAGGGCGATGCCGCGGGCCTCGACCTCGCCGAACCGCACCCGCAGCGCGCCGCGCGTGACGGTGCCGTCCGGCCGGCGCAGGGCGCGCGGTTCGGCCAGGGCGCGGAAGGACGTCTGGCGCAGCAGCAGATCGGGACCCTTCCAGTCGGGCGGGCCCTGGATGGCGTCGATCATCTCGATGCCCCGGTCGGTCATGCGCCGGTACAGCTCGTCGATGTCCAGGACGCGCGGGGTGAGGTGGTTGATGTGGGTGGAGCCGACGCCGCCGATGTCCGCGGCGATCGCGGAGACCTTCTCGAGTTCCGCGTACCAGGCCTGGTCGATCGGCTCTGCAGACAATTCAAAGGCCTGGACGGCCAGTTGGAGGAAACGCTCGGCCTCCGCTTCGGGCAGCTCGCGCTCGGCATCGGCCCGGTCGGCCAGGGCGAGCAGCTCCGGCGGGAACAGCTCACGCCCGGCAAGGAACGTCTCCAGGCGGGCGCGCAGGTCGGCGTCGAAGAAGCGCGGGTCCGCGGGCGTGAGCAGGGAGGTGAAGACCCGGAAGGGATTGCGCGCCAGCTCCTCGGCGTCCACGGGACGGAACGCCGTCGACACGACGGGCACCGCACTCGCGGCCGCCTCCCGCAGATCGTAGAAGCCGACCGGACGCATGCCGAGCGCACCGAAGACCCGTGCGACATCGCGCAGTTCGGCGGGCGTGCCCACCCGGATGGCGCCGTGCCGCTCCGCGGTGACCCGGCCGATGGAGCCGAGCCGTTCGGCGTCGGCGCCCCGAGCGCGCAGGACGTCCTCGTTCACCTCGCGCGAGACGTCCACGAGCGTGGTGTAGGCGGGGACCTCACGCCCGTACATCTCCGAGAGCCGGACGGCGAAGGCGGCTCGCAGCCGCCACTGGCTGATCATGAAAGGCCTGCCTTCCGAAGCGGGTGGACGAGTCATACGACGTGCGCCTCTGGGCGGATCGCGGCCCCGGCCCGGAACCGCCCGGCGCTCATCGGCGCGATGTCGACGCACGGCTCCCGCTCCAGGTGCAGATCGCGCACGATCTCGCCGACGGCGGGTGCCTGAAGGAATCCATGGCCCGAGAACCCGGTGGCGTAAAGGAAGTTGGACACTGCGCCGGAGCGGCCGATCAGCGCGTTGTGGTCGGGGGTGACCTCGTAAAGCCCCGCCCAGCCGTCGGCGACCGGCATCGCGGCGAGCGCGGGGGCACGATGGCGTACGACGTCCCGGAACAGGCCGAGCCACTCCGGGGTCCACGTGGTGTCGAAGCCGTCGGGCTGGCCGGGATCGGCGAGACCGAACAACAGGCCGTCGTCGCTGTTGTGGAAGTACGCCGACGACGTGAAGTCGATGGTGAAGGGGATCCGCGGCGCCGACGGCGACAGCGGTTCGGTGAAGGCGAGTTGGCGGCGCACCGGCCGGACGGGCAGGTCCACGCCGGCCATGGCGCCGATCTGCCCGGACCAGGCGCCCGCCGTACAGATGACGGCGGCGCAGGCGATCGTGCCGCGGTCGGTGTGCACGGCGCTGACGCGGTCGCCGGCGGTGTCCATGCCGGTCACGCGGGTGTGCGTGGCGAACCGGACGCCCGCCCGGGCCGCCGCGTCGGCGTACCCGCGCACGACCAGGCCGGGGCGGGCGTGCCCATCGGTGGGGGAGTGCACGGCGGCCACCAGACCGTCGGCGCTCAGATAGGGGCACAGGCGCCGCGCCTCGGCCGCGTCGACCATGCGGCTGGGCACGCCCATCCCGTTCTGGAGCCGGACGCTTTGCTCGAACTCCGCGGCCTGCGTCTCACTGGTGAGCAGGAAGAGATAGCCCACGGTGTCCAGGCGGATGTCGGCGCCCGGCCGGTGCGCAAAGTCCTGGAAGGCGCGCAGACTGCGCCGGCCGAGCTCGATGTTGACGGGGTCGGAGAAGTGGGCGCGTACGCCGCCGATCGGTTTGCCGGAGCTGCCGCAGCCGAGCTCGCCGCGTTCGAGGACGACGATGTCGCGCACCCCGGCCTCGGCGAGGTGGAAGGCGATGGAGGCACCCATCACGCCCCCGCCGCCGCTAACCACGGCGGCGGGGGGGGGGGGGCGGCGGGAGAACGGGGCGCGGGGCGGTACCCGGGGTGTGGGCAACATAAACAAAACAAGCCAACGCC
>NZ_JBHYIG010000453.1:0-4527 GCF_042740015.1 Streptomyces sp. NPDC059037 | reverse complement strand
GTGTGTGTCTCATGCACTCTTCTCTCATTTACACCTTTTACACCCCCACCCACACACCCCGGGCACAGGCCAAGCATCAGGCGTCAGCCGTCAGGCGCTGCGCCGCACCCGCGCCGCCTTGCGGGCCTCGGCCAGCTCACGGGACTCGGCGGTCCGCCGGGAGCCGCCGGTGGCCCGCCCCGGACGGGTGCCCATCCCGCGGAAGGGGGCGCCGCCCCGCTTGGGGCGCTCAGTGGTGGGAGCGGCACCGCTGATGGGGATGCCGGAGGGCGCCTTCGCACCGGTGATACGACTCAACTCCGCCTCGCCGGAGCGGACTTGGGTGATCTGCGGCCGGATCCCGGCAGCGGCCATCAGGCGGCTCATGTCGCGCTTCTGGTTGGGCAGGACGAGGGTCACCACGCTGCCGGACTCACCGGCGCGGGCGGTGCGGCCGCCGCGGTGCAGATAGTCCTTGTGGTCGCTGGGCGGGTCGACGTTGACCACCAGGTCGAGGTTGTCGACGTGGATGCCGCGGGCCGCGACGTTCGTCGCCACCAGGACCGTGACGTCGCCGGTCTTGAACTGGGCGAGGGTGCGGGTGCGCTGCGGCTGCGACTTGCCGCCGTGCAGCGCGGCCGCGCGTACGCCGCTGCCCAGCAGATGCCGGGTGAACTGGTCCACGGCGTGCTTGGTGTCCAGAAACATGATCACGCGGCCGTCGCGGGCCGCGATCTCGGTGGCGGCGGCGGTCTTGTCGGCGCCGTGCACATGCAGCTCGTGGTGGCGCATCGTGGTGACCGCGCCCGCCGACGGGTCGACGGAGTGGACGACCGGGTCCTGGAGGTAGCGGCGGACCAGGAGGTCGACGTTGCGGTCGAGGGTGGCCGAGAACAGCATTCGCTGGCCGTTGGGCCGCACCTGGTCGAGCAGTTCGGTGACCTGGGGCATGAAGCCCATGTCGGCCATCTGGTCGGCCTCGTCGAGGACGGTGATGGCCACCCGGTCGAGGCGGCAGTCCCGGCGCTCGATGAGGTCCTTCAGGCGGCCCGGCGTCGCGACGAGCACCTCGGCACCGCTGCGCAGCGCGCCGGCCTGCCTGCCGATCGACATGCCGCCGACCACGGTGGCGATACGCAGCTTCAGCGCCCTCGCGTACGGGGTGAGCGCCTCGGTGACCTGCTGGGCGAGCTCGCGCGTAGGCACGAGGACCAGGGCAAGCGGCTGCTTCGAGTCGGCGCGCTGCCCGGCGGTACGGGCGAGGAGCGGCAGGCCGAAGGCGAGGGTCTTGCCGGATCCGGTGCGGCCACGGCCCAGTACGTCCCGGCCGGCGAGCGCGTTCGGCAGCGTGGCCGCCTGGATCGGGAACGGCTCGGTCACGCCGAGACCGGTCAGCGTCTTCAGGAGAATTTCCGGCATGTCGAGCTCGCCGAAGGCCTCGACTGCGGGCAGACCCGGGGTGACGGTGACGGGGAGCGCGAACTCACCCTGCGGTGCGACGGGGCGGCGGCTCTGCCCGCCGGGACGGCCGCCTGCGCCGCGAGAACGCTGGGCGGCGAAACCGCGGGGATTGGACTTGCCGGAATAGCGATCGTTCGTACGACCTGAACGGTTCAAGGAGAACCTTCCTCGATATGGCACGCATCGAGGAATTCTCGGCGAAAACCAGCCGAACGAATTGCAAGCACGAGCCGAAAAAAAGAAAAACTCTGTAAACAGCAACGAGCTGGTGCCCGCACCGTGAGGTGCGGGCACCAGCCTCGTGTCAACGCGTCAGCGTCAGGCGGGGAGGATGTTCTCCGCCTGCGGGCCCTTCTGGCCCTGCGTGACGTCGAAGGTCACCTTCTGACCTTCCTGGAGCTCACGGAAGCCCTGGGTGGCGATGTTCGAGTAGTGGGCGAAGACGTCCGGGCCGCCACCCTCCTGCTCGATGAAGCCGAAGCCCTTTTCCGAGTTGAACCACTTCACGGTGCCGTTAGCCATACCAAAATCTCCTTCGGGGCAAAGCCCGGAGTCCACACTGTGCGAACCCCGGCGTCGCCACGTTGATTGCCCCGTCCGGAAAACTGCACCGGAAATACAAAAGTGCCCGGCGGATCAGATCCACCTAAGGCACTTGAAGTCTTATGGGAACCACAACTGCAACTTCGATCAACAGTAGCACGGTATGAGCTTCACGGCACGGTCCGGCGCTAAATATTTCTCCCGCGAGAACGAGAAATGCGGGAGAACCGCCCTGCCGGAGGGGTCACACGCGCCACGGAGGACCCTGCGGCCCGACCAGCTCGCCCGTCGGCGCCACCCGCCGCGTCGAGCCGCCGCCCGCCCCTCGCCACCCACAGGTCCGGCATATCCAGAACAGTTCAACTCTGAAACACATGGTGCCATTGTCATCTCGTTATCACTCGACTCCTTGACGTCAGGAGGGTCGCCGGGTTGGCTTTCAGCCACCTCGGACCGCATGGAAGCGGTCAGGTCTAGGAAGTGGACGAATGAAATCCCGTAGACGTGAAGCCACCGTCGTCGTGACCGTGGGCATGCTCGCCCTCTCGCTCGCCGCATGTGGCGGCCTGCTCGACAGCGACGAAGGAACCAAGGACGACAGGAAGGGCGACGACGTCACCGTCGGCCTGCTGCTGCCCGAATCAGAGACGGCTCGCTACGAGAAGTTCGACCACCCCATCATCGAGAAGCAGGTCAAGAAGCTCACCAACGGCAAGGGCAAGGTCGTCTACGCCAACGCCGACCAGGACGCCGCCAAGCAGAGCGACCAGCTCGACAAGATGGTCGCCGACCAGGTCGACGTGGTCCTTGTCAGCGCGGTGGACGCGAAGAAGATCGCCCCGTCCGTCAAGAAGGCGAAGGACGCGGACATCCCCGTGATCGCCTACGACCGGCTCGCCGAGGGGCCCGTCTCCGGTTACGTGGCCTTCGACAACGAACTGGTGGGCCAGGTCCAGGGCCAGGGGCTCATCAAGGCGCTCGGGAGCCGGGCCGGCAAGAACAGCAAGATCGTCATGATCAACGGTTCGCCGACCGACCCGAACGCCGCCGTCTTCAAGGACGGTGCGCGCTCCCAGCTCGACAACCGGGTGGACATCGCCAAGTCGTACGACACCGAGGGCTGGAAGCCCGAGACGGCGCGCGCCCATATGACCGACGCGATCACCGCGCTCGGCAAGGACAACATCGCGGGCGTCTACTCCGCCAACGACGGCATGGCGGGCGGCATCATCAAGGCCCTGAAGGCATCGGGCCTCACCGAGCTCCCCCCGGTCACCGGCCAGGACGCGGAGCTGCCGGCCGTGCAGCGCGTCGTAGCGGGCGAGCAGTACATGAGCGTCTACAAGTCGTACCCCGAGGAGGCGGTGGGCGCCGCGCAGATGGCGGTCAGGATCGCCCAGGGCCGCATGGTCGAGTTCGACGCCCTGGCCGGCGACCAGTCCGAGAACGCCACGACGAAGGACATCCCGTCCCTGCTGGTGTCGGTCCGCCCGCTGACCCAGGAGACCATCAAGTCCACGGTCATCGCGGACGGCATCTACAAGACGTCGGAGATCTGCACGCCCGCGTACAAGGCGGCCTGCGCGGCGATCGGCCTCAAGGGCTAGCGGCGGCCGCGGCCGGGAGCCGAGGCTCCCGGCCGTGTCACGCCGCCGCGTGCGCCCCGCCCGAACCGTCCTCCCCGTCGTGGTGGATCGGCGTGCCCGATCCGGTCAGCGGCATGCCCGTGCCGCCGCGGCGGGTGGCGACGATCTCCGCCGCGATGGACAGCGCCGTCTCCTCCGGCGTACGGGCGCCGATGTCCAGGCCGATCGGGGACCTCAGCCGTGCCAACTCCCCTTCCGTGACGCCGACTTCGCGCAGTCGGCGGTTGCGGTCCTCGTGGGTGCGGCGCGAGCCCATGGCGCCGACGAACGCCACCGGCATCCGCAGCGCCGCCTCCAGGAGCGGGATGTCGAACTTGGCGTCGTGCGTCAGTACGCACAGGACCGTGCGGGCGTCCGTCCTGGTGCCCCGCAGATAGCGGTGCGGCCAGTCCACGACGACCTCGTCGGCCTCGGGGAAGCGGGCCCGTGTGGCGAAGACCGGACGGGCGTCGCACACCGTCACCTCGTAGCCGAGGAACTTGCCGGTGCGCACCAGGGCGGCGGCGAAGTCGACCGCACCGAAGACGATCATGCGGGGCGGCGGCACGCTCGACTCGACGAACAGCGTCAGGGGCGCCCCGCAGCGCGAGCCGTCCTCCGAGACGCCGAACTCGCCGGTGCGGCCCGCGTCCAGCATCGCGCGGGTCTCCCCCGCCACCGTGCGGTCGAGCTCCGGGTGCCCTTCCAGGCCGCTTTCGTACGATCCGTCGGCGCGCACCAGCAGGGGCCTGCCCAGGAGCTCGGCGGGGCCCTGCGCCACGCGGGCGATCGCCGCCGCCGCGCCGTTGGGGGGGGGGGGGGGGGGGCGCGCCCGGCCCCCCCCCCCCCCGGCGCCCCCCCGGCCCCCCCGGGCCGCCGCCCCCCCGGAGCCCCCCCCCCCCCCCCGCCCCCCCCCCCA
>NZ_JBHYIG010000452.1:0-4570 GCF_042740015.1 Streptomyces sp. NPDC059037 | reverse complement strand
GCCCCTCAAGAGGGGGGCACGGCCCGTTTGTTGACCGCTCGCCTCAGTAGCGGGGGCGGGCGAACCAGGCGGTGCCGCTGGGCACGACCGGTGCGATCGTGATGATGACGGCGAACGTCACCCAGATCAGCGGGCCGATGATCGCGGTCGCGAACCCGGAGTCGAGGCCGACGAAGAGGCCGATCAGACCGACGATGCCGCCGAGCGCGCCATAGATGACCGTGGTGATACGGACACCCTGGCCGCCGCGGCTGAACTTCACGCCGAGCGTGATCGAGAGCGTCGCGAGCGCGGCGGCGATCAGCGCGCCGATGATGGCGATACCGGCGACCGCGTCACCTGCCTCGCCCATGCCGGTGAGGCCAAGGTCCTCGCCGCTGTCGCCGGCGTCGCTCGCGATCGCACCCACGTAGAGGTAGATGATCGCGAAGATGATCTGCACCGCGGAGATCAGGAACAGGAAGACGCGGGCCGTCACGAGGAGCCCCGGCATCGTCTGCGGCATCATGTTGCCGCCCGGGTAGCCGGGGTAGGCCGGCTGCTGCGGGTAGCCGTAGCCCTGCTGCGGCGGGACGCCCGGAGGGGCCTGCTGGGGATAGCCGTATCCGGGAGCGGCCGGGGGCTGCTGGGGCGGCTGCCCGTAAGGGTTGTTCGGGTCGCCGTAACTCATGGCGGTCTTCCTCCGTCAGGTAGTGCGGGGACGACGCGGCACATCACGGAGGAAGTTCTACAGATGCGGTCCGTCCCCCCGACACTGCCCGCGGCACTGTGTCGCTCATCGTTCTTTAGCTCGGGCTTATTTGTCCAGCCGCACTCCGTATGTGTTGTGCAAGTGCAACAGAGCCGGTCAGGTCTCGGGACACAGCCGGGACACAGCCGGGTTGCGGGGGGCGCCCTGATTGGTACCGGGCGGGCCTCATCCGGGAAGATGGGGTCATGACCGCCCAGATTCTCGATGGCAAGGCCACCGCAGCTGCGATCAAGTCCGAACTGGCCGTCCGCGTGGCGGCCCTCAAGGAGAAGGGCATCACCCCCGGGCTCGGCACCGTCCTGGTCGGTGACGACCCGGGCAGCCAGAAGTACGTCGCGGGCAAGCACCGCGACTGCGCGCAGGTCGGCATCGCCTCCATCCAGCGCGAACTGCCCGCCACCGCGACGCAGGACGAGATCGAGGCCGTCGTCCGCGAGCTCAACGAGGACCCCGCCTGCACCGGCTACATCGTGCAGCTCCCGCTGCCCAAGGGCATCGACGAGAACCGCATCCTCGAGCTGATGGATCCGGCCAAGGACGCCGACGGACTGCACCCGATGAACCTCGGCCGCCTCGTCCTCAACGAGCCGGCCCCGCTGCCCTGCACGCCGAACGGCGTGATCACGCTGCTCCGTCAGCACGGCGTGGAGATCAACGGCGCGGAGGTCGTGGTCGTCGGCCGCGGCGTGACGATCGGCCGCTCGATGCCGCTGCTGCTCACCCGCCGCTCCGAGAACGCGACGGTGACGCAGTGCCACACCGGCACGCGTGACCTGGCCTACCACCTCAAGAAGGCCGACATCATCGTGGCCGCCGCGGGCGTCCCGCACCTGATCAAGGCCGAGGACGTGAAGCCGGGCGTCGCGGTCCTGGACGTCGGCGTCTCGCGCGACGAGACCGGCAAGATCGTCGGCGATGTGCACCCGGACGTCTACGAGGTCGCCGGGTGGATCTCGCCGAACCCGGGCGGTGTAGGCCCGATGACGCGCGCCCAACTGCTCGTCAACGTCGTCGAGGCGGCCGAGCGCGCCGCCGCTGCCGCGAGCTGA
This sequence comes from Streptomyces sp. NPDC059037, assembly GCF_042740015.1. Classification (NCBI taxonomy): domain Bacteria; kingdom Bacillati; phylum Actinomycetota; class Actinomycetes; order Kitasatosporales; family Streptomycetaceae; genus Streptomyces; species Streptomyces sp. NPDC059037. The sequence goes on along the minus strand of NZ_JBHYIG010000452.1, from coordinate 2,770 downwards.
CCGGGAAGAGGGCGAGCCCATGAGCGTAGGCGCGAAGGGCGGGAACGGAGCGGCGGCGGCGTCGTCGCCCGGGCCGGACGACTCTGATGAGAGCGGGGCCGCGGCGTCCGAACCGCAGGCTGCCGAGTCCGAGCCGGGGGCCGGGGCGTCCGAGCCGCGGACCGAGCCGCGGTCCGAGGGGCAGACCGCTGGACACGTCGGTGCGGCCGGTGCCGGCGGGCAGGTCAAGCGGACCTCGCGGCGCTTTCCGCTCTTCACCCGCGACACCGCGCGGCCCGAGGGCGGCGGCCGTGCCGCGAGCGGTGACGCGCCCGCGCCCGCCCGCCAGTGGCCGCTGCTCGCCGTGATCGCGACGGTGGCGATCGGGCTGCTGCTCACCGCACTCGACGTGTTCCGCGTCGGCACGATACTGATCGGCGTCGCGCTGATCGCGGGTGCCGTGCTGCGCTGGGCGCTGCCCGACGTCGGCATGCTGGCGGTGCGTTCGCGCTTCACGGACATGGTGACGTACGGCGTCCTTGGCGTCGCCATCGTGCTGCTGGCGCTGATGGCACAGCCGCACCCGTGGCTGGAGATCCCGTTCCTCAGCGACACGCTGCACCGCACGATCACCACCTGAGCGAGCGCACACGGCGGCCCGCACTCTCCCCCTATGAGTGCGGGCCGCCGTGTCGTCCCGTCCGGGAAACTACCGGCGGCGCGGCCGCCCCGTCGTCCCGTCACGGGTTGACGTTCGGCCGCACCCGGCGCGGTAGCCCGCCGGTTCCTGCAACTTCCGCTGTACCGCGGAAGTTTGACGTTCGGCCGCCCGCCCCGGCGCTACGCTGCGGCGATGCGGATCCGCCCTTTCGTCGCCGACGTGGCGATCGCGGTCGCCCTGACGACGGTCGCCGTACTGCTCGGGCAGGAGTCGGTACGCCAGGGGTGGCCCGAACTTGGCGTGCCCGGCCATGTGTTGGTCGTCCTCGCCAATGTCCCCGTGGTGTTCCGGAGCAGGGCGCCGCTCGCGGTGCTGCTCCTCGTCCACGGGGTGTGGATCGGGTATGTCGCCGCCGGCTACTGGCCCGTGGTGAACACCTTCGCGCCCATGCTCACCGTCTACACGGTGGCCTCCCTGCGGCCCGACCGCGTCTCCGTGCCCTGCGCCGCGCTGATGAGCGCCGTCTGGATCTACGCGGGCCTGGTGAGCGACGGCGCGTCGATGGCGTCCGTCGTCGGGCAGGCCGTCGGATTCGCGCTCGTGCTGTGGCGGTTCGGGCATGTGGCGCGCAGGTCCGCCGAACTGGCCCGCCAGTTGAAGCGTGAGCAGGACGAGCGCGCGCGGCGCGAGGTCGCGGAGGAACGCGGGCGCATCGCACGGGAGTTGCACGACGTGGTCGCCCATCACATGTCGGTGATATCCGTGCAGGCGGGCCTCGCGAAGTTCGTCTTCGCCTCCGACCCGGCCACCGCGCACGCCGCGCTCTCCACCATCTCCGGCACCAGCGGCGAGGCGCTCGAGGAGCTGCGCCGGATGCTGCGGGTGCTGCGGGCGCAGGAGGACGGCGACGAACCGCCCGACGCGCCGATGCCGGGGCTCGCGCGGCTCGGCGAGATGGTCGAGCGGGTGCGGGCCGGGGGAGTCGCCGTCGAGCTGCGCATCGAGGGGACGTCGCGGCAGCTGGCCCCTGGCGTCGAACTCTGCGCGTACCGCGTGGTCCAGGAGGCGCTCACCAACGTACTGAAACACGCTCAGGGCGCCGCGGCGGTCGTCGAACTCCGTTATGAGCGGCACCACGTGACGGTTTCGGTCACGGACGACGGGGAGGGGGTGATTCTGGACAGAGTGGGCGGGGGAAGCGGCCACGGCTTGATTGGGATGCGGGAGCGGGCCAAGCTCTACGGCGGGACGATCAGCATCGGCCCGCTGAGCGAGGGAGGGTTCGCCGTGCGGCTTACCCTGCCGACCTCCGCGAAGGCCGCACCGCAGGGGGACGGCGCGACTTAAATGACCAGGGTTCTCGTCGTCGACGACCAGTTCCTCATCCGGGCAGGCCTGGTGGGGCTGCTGCGTGCCGCGCCGGGCGTCGACGTCGTCGGCGAGGCGGGCGACGGCGCCGAGGCGGTCGAGCTCGCCGCGACGACCCGGCCCGATGTGATCCTGATGGACATCCGCATGCCCGGCATGAGCGGCATCGTGGCCACCGAGAAGATCCTCGCCGAGGCGTCCGAACCGGCCCCGCGTGTCCTGGTGTTGACCACCTTCGACCTCGACGAGTACGTGTACGGGGCGCTGCGCGCGGGAGCCTCCGGCTTTCTGCTCAAGGACTCGGGGCCCGAGCGGCTGCTCGCCGCGGTGGCCGCGGTCGGCGGCGGCGACGCGCTGTTCGCGCCCAGTGTCACCTGCCGCCTCGTCGAGGCGTTCGCCCGGCAGGCAGCCGGTGCGGACGGTGCGTCGTCCCAGCCTCCGGCGGATCTGCAGGTCTTGACGTTGCGCGAGGTCGAGGTCCTGAAGCTGATCGCGCGCGGCCTGTCCAACGCGGACATCGCCGACCGCCTCTACATCAGCGAGGCCACCGTCAAGACCCACCTCAACCGCACGATGAGCAAACTCGACCTCGACAGCAGGGCGCAGGCCGTGGTGGTGGCGTACGAGACGGGACTCGTCACGCCGGGCGACGCCCGCTGACCCCGGACGCGTGAAGCGGGGGGGGGGGGGGGCGAACCACCACCCCGACGCCAAGCGGTGGGGGGGGTGGGGGTGTGTGTGAGAGTGTTGGGGAGGTGGGAG
>NZ_JBHYIG010000451.1:0-4658 GCF_042740015.1 Streptomyces sp. NPDC059037 | reverse complement strand
CTTCCCGTACGGGGACTTGCCCGCCACGGAGGAGCTCCTGACCCGCTACCAGGACGAGGTCGCCTGCCTGATCCTCGAACCCGCCGGGCATACGGAACCGCCGCCCGGATATCTGGCCGGCCTCCGCGAACTGGCGGACCGGCACGGCTGCGTACTCGTCTTCGACGAGATGATCACCGGCTTCCGCTGGTCCGAGGCGGGCGCGCAGGGTCTGTACGGAGTCGTCCCCGACCTCTCCACGTTCGGCAAGGCGCTGGGCAACGGGTTCGCCGTGTCCGCCCTTGCCGGACGCCGCGCCCTGATGGAGCGGGGCGGGCTGCGCCACTCAGCCGACCGGGTGTTCCTCCTCTCCACCACACACGGCGCGGAAACGCACTCCCTGGCAGCCGCGATGGCCGTGCAGACCACCTACGCCGAGGAGGGCATCACCGCGCAACTGCACGCCCTCGGCGAGCGGTTGGCGGCCGGTGTCCACGAGGCCGCGGCCGGCCACGGCGTCGGCGACCACATCGTCGTCCGGGGCCGGGCCAGCAACCTGGTCTTCGCCACCCTCGACGAGAACGGGCAGCCGTCGCAGCAGTACCGCACCCTGTTCCTGCGCCAACTCCTCGCGGGCGGAGTCCTGGCCCCCTCGTTCGTGGTGAGCAGCGCGCTCGACGACGCCGACATCGACCACACCGTCGACGTGGTGGCCCAGGCGTGTGCGGTGTACCGGAAGGCAGTGGACGCGGCCGACCCCACGCCCTGGCTGGCGGGGCGCCCGGTGAAGCCGGTATTCCGCCGCCTGGCATGACGCGACGTCAGTGGCGCTGCCATCGCTGACGGTCGGCGATCCGGTCGACCACCGACGCGGTCGCAGGGACCACCGCAAGCGCGGTGCACCAGCCGCCGAGGACGTCGGTCGCGTAGTGCGCGCTCAGGGCGACCTGCGCCCAGCCCATGGCGGCACCGGCCACCAGCGCCGCGGCGAGCACGAGCAACGTGCCGGCCGCCCTGCCGAGGCCGAGCTGACCGACCGCGAGCAGCGCCACCACGAGGGCGAGCGCGGTGAAGAAGGCGGTGTGCCCGCTCGGGTAGGAGAGGTTGCCTTCGCCGTGGATGGTGCGTCCCACCAGGTGCTTGAGCAGCGTCGCCGTCGCCACGGTCAGCCCGGCACCGGCAACGATGAACACCGCCGCGCGAGGCCGCCGAAGCAGCAGGCAGCCCGCCACGGCGACGAGGACCAGCGTCGCCGCTCCGGCGGGCTCTCCCAAGAAGTCAATGGCCAGAGCGACGCGCCGCCACGGCGACCGCACACTGTCCGCCGTCGGCTCGACGATCCACCTGTCGACCCTGCCGGGCTCGCTGTGGCCGGCGTACAAGACCCCGAGGACGACGACCACCAGCGCGGCGAGGGCCGCGATCGGCCAGAGCCACACGCGTGGCGAAGACGGAGGTCGGCCGACTTCCAGGTCCGCTCCGGCCAGGCGATCCAACGCGAGCCCCCTGTCGTGTCCGACCCACCTCGTTCGGCCACCCTACGGGTGGCCTGGAGGGGCAGAGATCTCTTCAGGCCACTGACTGACTTGAGGCTCTGGAAGAAGGCGAGCGGGGCCTCGTGATGGTGCACCGGTCGCGCACTGCCACTTGATGTGCACACACTGTCATCGGCGCCTCCGTCGCGTCGTACGCCAGACGGGGCAGGCAAACGGCGGTCGGCGGGGCGGCGGCCGCACGCGGGCCGCTCCGTGTGCCTACGGTGCTGAGCGCCCGTCGTTCCCGTCCCGGAACCCGCGTCGACAGCTGCTGAGAGGGCCGCCCATGCCTGTGAACGTCTCGTTCCCCGGCGTCTACATCCATGAAGTGAAGAGCCGGGTGCGCACCATCACCGGCGTTCCGACGTCGGTCGCCGCGTTCGTCGGGCCGACCCCGCGCGGCCCGTCCGGCAAGGCTGTGCATATCACCGGCTGGGCCGACTACGAGGCGCAGTTCGGCGGGCTCGACGGCAGCAAGGACGACAGAAAGATGGGCCATGCGGTCTATCAGTTCTTCCTGAACGGCGGCACCGATGCCGAGATCGTCCGGCTGGTCGCCGATGCCGAAGCGGCCCAGGTCCGGGTCGGCAAGGGCGGGACCGCCAGGGGGGCCGACGACAAGCGCCCCACCCTGGAGGCCGCGAGTCCGGGGAGCTGGGCGCTCAACCTCCGGGTCCGGGTCGACCACGACAACATCCCTACGAAGAACACCGAGTTGTACAACCTGACCGTCCGGGACATCGGCACGGGTGCGCAGGAGAGCTACACCAACATCAGCTCCGACCCGGACAGCCCCCGCAGCCTGAAGAAGGTTCTGAGCGGGTCCCGACTGGTGGCCGTCGCCCCCGACGGTGAAGGGGAGGGACGTCCGGCAGCGCACGGCGAGCCGAAGGCAGCCTCCGATGACTCCCTCGCCGGGGATCGAGTCATCACCGTGAAACCCGACGACGGCGCGGGCGCCCACGGCGGCGCGAACGGCGACGGCGACGAGGAGCCGGACGGGGAGGGAGACGCCGGCGACGGGGGTGGGGGTAACGGCGACCGGAACCGGAGGGGAGGCAGGCCGCAACAGCGCACCCTGTTCGAAGAGGCGAAACTGCGGGGTCAGCCCGTGACGGAGGGCCTTGGGCTGGACGACTACCGGGGCAGCGCCGCCGCGCAAACCGGCATCCACGCGCTCCTCAAGACGGACATCTTCAACCTGCTGTGCCTGCCGGGGGCTCCGAAAGAGGTCCTGACCGCGCTCCTGCCCGAGGCCCTGCAACTGTGCGTCGAGCGGCGCGCGGTCCTCCTCGTCGATCCGCCGGAGGAGTGGAAGGAAAAGAATGCCGCCGAGGTCGCGAAGTCGGTTCTCGACGACCCCGTGCTCCGCGGCGAATCCGCCAAGAACGCCGCCCTCTACTTCCCCGAAGTCCTGGCCCCCGACCCCCTGGACGGCGTGACCAAGGAGTTCCCGCCCTGCGGCGTCATGGCCGGCGTGCTGGCCCGTACCGACGCCCAGCGCGGCGTGTGGAAGGCGGCCGCCGGCACGGACGCCTCACTCACCGGGGTCACAGGGCTCACCACGGTGCTCACCGACCGCGAGAACGGACTGTTGAACCCCCTCGGCGTCAACTGCCTGCGCCAGCTCCCCCTCGTGGGACCGGTCGCCTGGGGCGCGCGCACCCTGCGTGGCGCGGACCGGCTCGCCGACGAGTGGAAGTACCTTCCCGTCCGCCGCCTCGCGCTCTTCCTCGAGGAGAGTCTGTTCCGCGGCACGCAGTGGGTGGTGTTCGAGCCGAACGATGAACCCCTGTGGTCGTCGATCCGGCTGAACGTCGGGGCGTTCATGAACTCCCTCTTCCGCGAGGGCGCGTTCCAGGGGCGCACCCCCGAGGAGGCCTACCTCGTCAAGTGCGACCGGGAGAACAACCCCCAGAACGACATCGACCGGGGCATCGTCAACATCCAGGTCGGCTTCGCGCCACTGAAGCCCGCGGAGTTCGTCATCATCCACATCGAGCAGCTCGCCGGCCAGATCCAGACCTAGCAGGAGGACGTCCGATGCCCGACATCACGCGCAGGGACCCCTTCAAGAACTTCCGGTTCCGGGTCAAGTTCAGCGGGTCCACCGAGTACATCGCCGGGGTCAGCAAGGTCAGTGGCCTCAAGCGGACCACCGAGGTGATCAAACACCGCGACGGCGGCAGCCCCGGCACCAGCCACAAGCTCCCGGGCCGCACCGAGTACGAACCCGTCACTCTGGAGCGGGGCTGCACCACCGACACCGTCTTCGAGGAGTGGGCCAACCGGGTCTGGAGTTTCCGCAACGCCTCCGGATCGCTGGAGACTTCGCTCAAGGACTTCCGGCGGGACCTCATCGTCGACGTGTTCGACGAGGGCGGTCAGAAGGTGCTCTCGTACTCAATCCACGACTGCTGGGTCTCGGAGTACCAGGCGCTGCCGGACCTCGACGCCAACGCCAACGCGGTCGCGTTCGAGCACATCAAGCTCGAACACCACGGCTGGGTGCGCGAGCGGACCGAGCCGCCGCAGCTGCCGCAGTTCAGCGACACGGCCTCGGGCTGACCCGGTGACGGCCGAGCTGACCGAGGCCCGGCTCCTGGACATCTGGGAGACGGGCAGCGGACAGGAACCGCCGGCCCGCGCCCTGCTGCTCGCCGCTGCCGCGGCGGCGGCGCTCGGACCGACCGGGACGGGCGACCCCGGTCCTGGACCGGACGGGACCGGGCAGCCGGGCCCGCAGGCGGGCATGCAGCCTGTGGCCGGACGCACCCTTGCCGCCCTCAACGCGCTCCTGCTCGACCTGCGCGAACGCTGCTTCGGTACGGCGCTGCCGTGCGCCGTCGACTGCCCGCACTGCGCCGAGCAACTCGACGTCACCCTCACCACCGCCGAGCTGCGCCCGCCCGGCGACCGCACCGCACCGCTCGGCGGGGCACCCGCCACCGGGCGAGTCCGCGTCGACGGGCACGAGGTGACCTACCGCGCCCTGACCGGGGGAGACCTGCTGGCCGTGGACCCCGACCCGCCCCGGGCGCGGCGGGGCCAGCTGGGCCGGGGCGGGGGGGGGGGCGGACCACCGGCCCCCGAGGGGCCGCGCGACCGCGTGCTCGCAGCGGTGGCGGCGCCGCGGGCCGCCCC
>NZ_JBHYIG010000450.1:0-4676 GCF_042740015.1 Streptomyces sp. NPDC059037 | reverse complement strand
CTCGTACCGCACGCGCGCCCGGCACACGACAGAGTGCCGGGCCCGCGGCGTTCACACACCGTGTGCGCGATGGGCTCGCATATGCCCTTCGCACACTCTCCCGCCTTGGCCACCAGGCGAGTTGACTTTCCGTGCGCATCAGGGGGATGGACAGCTACAGAAAGGAGCGGACTCGTGACCGCCGACCCCGAGCATCGCGTGGTCCCGCAAGAACTCGCCGAGTTACGCCGCAGCTTGGACGTGGGCCTGGCCCGCGTCGACGGACAGCTGGCGTTGCTCACCCAACACGACGAACAGAGCGTAAAGAACCAGGACGAACTGACCGTGCGGATCGCCGCACTCGAGCACACTCGCTGGCCTCTGCCCGCCCTTCTCGCCCTCACGGCGGTAGGCGCGCTCGCCGTGGCGGTCTGGCAGGCCATCGGCCACTAGTGCGCATCCTGGCCAAGTCGCAGGTGGTGCAGGAGCAGGAGCGCCGCCGCCATGTTGGCGGCCGGGACCTCACCACGGGCCACCATGTCGGGGACGAGTTTGAGTGGCACCCATTCACGGCGGTCGGACTCGAAGTCGTCTTCGGGATGGCCGATGTAGGTGCACTCGTCCGACCAGTAGATGTGGTGCCTGGCATCGGTGAGTCCGTTGGACGGCTCGACACTCATCAAGTGCCGTAACGGGCCCGGCCGCCAGCCGGTCTCCTCCTCCATCTCGCGGGCCGCCGCGTACGCGATGTCCTCGCCGTCCTCGACGACGCCCGCGGCCAGTTCCCAGCCCCAGCTGTCGGTGATGAAGCGGTGCCGCCAAAGGAGCAGCACCTCGTTGGCCTCATTGACGACGGTGGCCACGGCGACCGGCCGCAGCCGTATCAGGAAGTGGTCGAGATGCCGGCCGTCCGGCAACTCGACATCCGCCAGGTTGACGGTGAACCAACGGTTTCCATACACAGTTTGTTCGCTTTGTTTCGTCCACTGCACGGTTCTGCCACCTTCCGCCGAGTAGATGGCAATATCGCAGCAGCGGGGGTTTCAGAGCAGTGGTACGCGGTGCACGTCACAGAGGTACGCGCAGTGCCCCGTCAATGAGTTCGGCCGCCTCGGCCGTGCCGGCGCAGTCGCTGCGTACGAGATGTTCACGCACAGCCCGCAGCCGGTCGCGCAGCCGCTGGGACTCCATCCCCCGTGCCTGTTCTGCCATTTCCACCGCCGTGGCCACGGCCTCGTCGGTGTTCCCCTGGCGCAGTTCGATCTGGCTGAGCATGGCGAGCCGGTGGACCCGGCCCCGGTCGTGCGCCGGGGTGTCCACGGCGGCCGCCGCGTGCTCACGTGCTCCCGTGAGGTCGCCGAGGCTGAGCAGCGCCTCCGCCACTTGTACGTTGACGAGTCCGGGCTGGACATAGCCGGTCTCGGCCGGCTCGCGTCCCCGCCGGATCCGGTCCGCCGCGGCCTCCGCACGCCGGATGCAGGACAGCGCGCTCCTGCCGTCTCCCAGATGCGCGTACGCCTTGGCCTGCATGGCGTACAGATCGGATGCGAGCGCCGGGGTGAGGTCGCGCCCCGCGGCGCGCAGCGCGGCCTCCGCGAAGGCCACCGCCTGCCGGAACTCCCGCATGAAGAGGGACTGGTTGACGAGGAGCGCGATGACGTAGGCGCCAAGTCCCCTGTCGCCACTGGCCTTTGCCAGGCGCAGGGCCTGGTGGAAGTAGCGCTGGGCAAGGCCGTGCGCGTCCGAGTCGTAGGCGCAGATGCCCGCGATGGCCACCAACCCGCCGGTGGAGCGGTGCAGTTGGCGGCCGGTCGCGTCGGTGTAGCTGCCGCGCAGCAGCGGCGCCGCCTCGGCGTTGAGGAAGCCGACGATGCGGGTGCGCGTCGCGATGCCGCCCGTCTTGCGGTACATCTGCTCGTAGTGGGCACGGGCCGCGCGCATCATGTCGATGTCGGCCGTACTGACGGGGTGCCGCCCGCCGCGCGACACGTCCACGTCCTCGGGCGGGTTCTCCCACTCCCACACGGGCATCACCGCGGGCGTGCCGGTGACCGCAGGGGCGCCGAGCAGATGCGGACGCTGCTGTTCGTCGGAGCGCCACAGGGCGGTGGCCCGTTCCACGAACCCCGAAAGCGTCGAGGCCGCGGAGCCGAGTCTCGCGGCCGGCAGGCCCGGCACGCCGAGGCCGATGTCGTCGAGGGTCACGGGGCGCTGGAGCCGCCCCGCGAGGACTTCCGCGATCAGGTCGGGCACCTGGCCGCGCGGACGCTGGCCCTTCAACCAGCGGGAGACGGCGGTGTGTTCGTAGCGCAACGCGAGACCTCGCCGCTTCCCGGCCTGGTTGACATGGGCGGCCAGGCCCGCGTGGGAGATTCCGGCTTCGTCGAGGATCGCGTCGAGCAGGGTGTTGGGCTGCATGGAGGCCCTCCGGTGGCTCGGTGTCGCCAGCGTAGTAGAGGTGTCTTCACACGGGGTGTGAACGGAGTGCGCGAATCCGGGGGGTGCGCGCTCTGCCGCGGCCCCTCCCGTCACGCTTGACTGAGGTTCCTCACAAGGAGGCCGGCCGGGCCGCCGGCTCCCCCTCGAAAAGTGCGGCGGCCCTCACTGGCGCCGTCCGCCCCGCTGTCTGCCCGACAACTCCAAGGCGGGGCCGGGCGGCGCATGGCCGGCACCGACGTCCGACTGACCAGGCGTCAGCTCACCGTGCTCGCGCTGCCCACCGCCTCACCCTGTAAGGGCACCCACTTGCGGTCGTTGCGCAGGACGAGCAGCGCCGCGTCATCGGCGGGCAACCGTCCGGCATGGCGCAGGAGTTGGTCGTACACCGCACGGATCACGGCCTGCGGCACCACCGGCGGGACCCGGACCGCCTCGGTGAGCGCATCCCGTAACGGGAAGAACCGCCCGGCGGCGTCCCGCGCGTCCTCCACGCCGTCCGTGTGCAGCACGAGCGCCTCCCCCGGAAGGAGTGAACCGCAGTGCAGCAGGGGCAGTTCGGGCGGCAGCGGAAAGGGTCCGAGCGGCGGCAGCGGCTCACCGCCGCGGACCGGCTCGGCACGGCCGCTCAGCCGGTGCGGCCAGGGGTGGCCGCAGTTCAGCGCGGTCACCTCACCGTCCGGGCCGATCTCCATCAGGAGTACGGTCACGAACTCCTCGGCCACGGGAGTCTCCGGCGCCGCTCCACCGCCGGCCGGGTGCTCGGCACGCGACCGCTCGCGCAGATGCCGCCCGAGGGCCCGCTCCAACCGCCGCAGCACAAGCGGCAGTTCGGGCTCCTCGTAGGCCGCCTCGCGGAAGCTGCCGAGCACGGCGGCGGCCGTCGCGAGCGCGGCGAGGCCGTGCCCCCGGACATCGCCCATGACGACGCGGACACCGTGGTCGGTGGCCGCGACCTCGTACAGGTCGCCGCCGACGGTCGCGCCCCGGGAAGCGGAGAGCCGCCCGGCCGCGACGGTGAGGCCCTCGACGCGCGGCGGCAGCGGTCGAAGGAGCACGTTCTGAGCGGCGCCCGCGATCTCGCGCAGCTGCCGCAACTCCCGCAGCAGCCCGCCCCGGACGTGCAGTATCAGACCCGTGCCGACCGCGAAGAAGACGGCGCTGGTGACGATCCGGGCGCCGAGGCCGTTCTGCTGGGCGAGCGGGCAGGCGAGTTTGTATGTGATGGCGACGGCGCCCCACACCGTCGGCAGCCCGAGCGTGAGCGCGCGCCGGATCCGCGTCGGTTCGACACGGGGCGGCCTCCGCCCGGTCCGGCGGGGAGCTCCAGCCCTCATACGGATCATGCCGACGGCCCCCCTTAAGGCCCTGTTCAGCGTGCAGGCCGTGCAGCCGCGCGGATCAGCCCCTGCGGCCGGATAGATTCTGTCGACCACCTGGGCCGATCGGGCCAGAGAGGGCTTACTAGTCACTCAAACGAGTGAAGGGCGCACCCGGAGGTCCGGATACGCCCTTCTTTGCGCCTCTTGTGCGCCTGGTGGCAACTACAAACGGTGACTACGCTCCGCGCAGCACCGCACCCGTCCGCTCCGCCGCGAGGGCGACGGCCGCGTCACGGGCCGCGGAGGCCTCGTCGACGGTCAGCGTGCGGTCGGCCGCGCGGAAGCGCAGCGCGTACGCCAGGGACTTCTTGCCCGCGCCGATCTGCTCGCCGGTGAAGACGTCGAACAGCCGGATGGACTCCAGGAGTTCACCCGCGCCCTCGCGAAGGACCTTCTCGACATCGGCGGCGGGGACGTCCCCGTCGACGACGAGCGCGACGTCCTGCGTGGCCACCGGGAACGTGGAGATCTTCGGCCCCTGCGGGACACCGGTGCTCGCGTCCTCGAGACGGTCCAGGTCGAGCTCCATCGCGCAGGTTCGCGCGGGCAGCGACAGCGCCTTGACGACCCGCGGGTGCAGCTCACCCGCGTACCCGATGACCTGCTCGGCGCCGTCGATCACCACGGCCAGCTCGGCGCACCGGCCCGGGTGCCAGGGACCGTACTGGCCCTGGCGCACGAGCAGTTCGGTGCCCGACTCGGCGGCCAGGGTGCGTGCGGCCTGGACCGCGTCGGCCCAGTCCGCCGGACGGCCCTTGCCCCACCAGCCGGCCTGGGGGGGGGGGGGGGGGGGGGCGGGGGGGGGGGGGGGGGGGGGGCCGGGGCGGGCGCGGGGGGGGGCGGGGGGGGGCTCGGGCGCGGGGGCGGGGGGGCGGTGTG
>NZ_JBHYIG010000449.1:0-4713 GCF_042740015.1 Streptomyces sp. NPDC059037 | reverse complement strand
GGTCGGGGTGGGGGGGGGTGTGTGTTTTTTAATCCCCCCCGGGGGGGGGGGGGGGGGCCCCCCGGCCCCCCCCCCCCCCCCCGCCGCTGCAAGGAGTACCTGCGACGGCGGGAGGAGCGCGGTGGCGGCGGTTCCTGAGCCGGACCGCCACCGCTCGACGCCGGATCAGCGGCGGCTCCACCAGTCGAGGCGCATGCACAGCTTGCCGCCGAGCCAGTACTCGACCCAGTCGCCCAGCTCCAGCGGGGAACAGTTGGGCGGATGTGTCGGCGCGACCGGCTGCGTCGGCTGCGGGGCAGGCTCGGTGTCCTTGCGGCCGAAGAGCAGGGACCGGTAGGCCTTGGACGCCTTGGGGTTGTCCTCGCACTGCCACACGCCGTGCGGGCAGTAGTCGGTGACGGTGTTGTAGAGCGGTTTGTGCTTGTCCATCCAGACGAGCATTTTCCGCATGTATTCCTCGTTGTCGCCGTTGCGGAAAAGACCCCACTCGGGATACGAGATCGGCTTGTTGCGGGCGGCGGCGAATTCCACGTGCTCCTGCAGCCCGTACGGCTCACTCACCTGCTCGGCGAAGGACTGGCCCGCCGGCTGGTCGTAGGAGTCCATGCCGATGATGTCCACGACGTCGTCGCCGGGATAGCACTGCGTCCACGGAATGGCGTCGCGGCCCCGGCTCGGGGTGAAGTCGAACTTGAACTTCTGGCCCGGCACCGAACGCATCGAGGTGATGATGCGTTTCCAGTACTTCTTCCAGGATTCCGGGTCGGGACCGCATCGGTGGGTGTACGTGGTGCCGTTCATCTCCCAGCCGAGCACGATGACCGTGTCGGGCACCTTCAGCTTCACGAGGCGTTCGGCCAGCGTGCGGAAATGCTCGTCGAAATCGCCCGCTGCGCCCTTGCGGAGCTGTGATCGGACTTCCCAGTCACGGACGTTTTCCTCGTTGCGCTCCAGCATGGGGACATTGAGCACGAACAGCCGGTCGTCCTTCTCGCGCCGCCACTGCGCCCAGTCCTCCAGGAAGTTCGGAGCACCCTCGATATTGCTCCACACGTCACCCGGCAGATAGGTGTGGCCGACGCGCAGCTCCGCGCCGCCCAGCCAGGTGCTGAGCTCCGCCATCCGCTCTACGCCCTCGGGGCCGTAGTCGAGATAGGCGCCGAACGCCGGGCTCCGCTCCGCCGGGTCGGGCGGGGTGGGACTCGGCGGGACGGGCGGCGTGGGGGTGGCGGGAGTCGAGGTGGGCAGTGCGGGCGGGGACGGTGACGCGGGCGGTGTGGGCGGGGACGGTGCGGGCATCGTCGTCGGCAGTACGGGGCGGATGACCGGCGGATCGGGCTCCTGCCCGGCTCCCCACGCGTACCCCGGGCCGATCGCGAGCGCCGCCGACACGACGATTCCGGTGGCGATGAATACCGGCCGTTTCCTACTGGGCCGGTGTCTTTGCGGGTTCATGGCGGCTCCTCATGATGCTCCTCCGTCCACTGACACTCAGTCATATGTATGTCTATTGCGCCAATCGAGCCGCTAAGCCTTTGGGCGTGCCCATCGCCCGCATGGGGGATCGAATTGAGAGGATTTGGCGGTGCTGACTCTCGACACCCGGGTCCCCGCGGTTCTGCTGCGGATCGACCGGAACCCCTTTCATCACGGCACGCTCGGCGCTGTTCGGTCACTGGGCCGTGCGGGGGTGGAGGTGCACGTGGCCGCCGCCGATTCCGGGCGGAGCCCCGTCGGCAGATCCCGCTATCTGCATCAGACCCACGCTGCGCCGTCACCGGGCGCGTCGCTCGGGGAGATCTCCGCGGAATTGCGCCGTATTTCCCGGCGCGTTGCGCGCCCCGCCGTGCTCATTCCGATGGACGACGCGGGCGCCCTCGCCATCGGGCATCTGCAGCAGGAACTCGCCGATTTCTATCTCCTGCCCGACCAGGCGAGCGGAATCGCGGAGCGGGTCGCCGACAAGGCGACGCTGGCCGAGATGTGCGAGACCCTCGGCATTCCGCACCCGGTGACGCTCCTGCCCGAATCCACCGCTCAAACGGCCGTCGCCGTACGGCAGCTGGGGCTCCCCGTGGTGGCCAAGTGGAGCCGGCCGTGGCTCGTCCCCGGCGGGGCGGGGCTGCGCAGCACCGTCCTGGTGCGATCGGCGGAGGAGGCACAGGAGCTGTACCGGCGCAGCGAGGAGGCGGGCAGCCGGCTGCTGCTCCAGGCCTTCCTGCCGGACGGTCCAGGACGCGACTGGTTCGCGCACGGATACGTCGACCGGACGGGCGTCGTGCGCGGCGGCGGCTCGGGCCGCAAGCATCGCTCCTGGCCGCGGAGCGCGGGCCTGACGGCCGTGGGGCGGTGGACGCCGGACCCGGGCCTCAAGGCAGGCACGGAGCGGCTGATCGGCACGCTGGGCTACCGGGGCATCTTCGACCTCGACTTCCGGGTGGACTCCGCGACGGGCGAGCACTGCCTGCTCGACTTCAACCCGCGGCCCGGCGCCCAGTTCCGGCTCTTCGCCGACGGCGCCGACCTGGACGTCGTACGCGCCCTGCACCTGGACATGACGCACCGCCCGCTGCCGTCCGCCGCCGTCCTTCCGGGGCGCGCATTCGTGGTGGAGAACTACGCGCCGCTGACCGCGCTGCGGACCCTGCTGACGACCGGCCCCGCGGCCACCGCGACGCACCGCCGCGAGCTGGCCTGGCTCGCCCGCGACGACCTGGCGCCCGCGCTCGCCATGGGGGTGCTGTGGCGCCGCCACGTCACGCGGCACCTGCTCGACCGGCTGCGGCGGGCGGTACGCCGCAGCACGGAGCCGGCAGGCATCTGTGCCGAGGACACCCGGATCGACGACGCCCGGATCGACGACACCCGGATCAACGACACCCGGATCAACGAAGAGAGAGCGAGCAGCCGCTGACGTACGGCCTGTTGGTGTCGGGCAGGGCCCTACGGCCTGCAGGGAACCCGCGTCCGAGTGCTCGCCCGTTCCCAGACCACGACGTCGCCGCGGCTTCCGCCACCGGCGGCGTCGTCGAGCGGTGCCGTCGTCCTCCTGTACGGGAGGGGCCCGTACAGGTGATGCGGTCGGCGAACGGGTGAATCGGTTCTTCGGTGGCGGTGGTCAGGTGGTGGACTGTGCCTTCGTGGGACGGGCCAGGTTGTCCTCCGCCAGCCGTCGGCGTTTCCGCCGTGGGTGGGCAATACCCCTGACCGGGCCGGCCTTTCCCTCTCCCCTTCTGGCGGGGAAGAGACCTCAGGGCGTCTCTTCCCCGCCAGTCGGCATGTCCGGCCGCACTAACGGCGGGATGCCGCGCCTCCCCGGCGGTACAGGATTCCGCCGCCGATCATGAGCGCCGCGCTCCCCGCGGCAGCAGCTGCCAGCAGGTTCTCGTCGCTGCCGGTCGCCGCGAGCACGCCACGCACCTGCGGACCCGGCGCACCGCCGGGCGACAGCTCCGTGACGACCGGGGACGACGACGTGTGCCGCATCGCCCGGTCCTGGCCGTCCGTCTGTCCGGGCACGCGCGCGGTCCGCGGCAGGTGCGGCGTCTTCTGCTTCGGGATGGCCTTCGGAGAGGGTGCGAGCGCCGTGTCGGCGCAGTTGTTGACGGTGGCCCGGTTGAGGGCGCCGACCACGTCCCCGGTGTTGCCACAGGGGTCGACCGGAACCTCCAGGAGGGTCTGCACGATATTGCCGACCAGGCCGCCGGCCGACTTCTTGGCCTTGCCCTGGGCGGCTGTGGCCTTGGTGCCGGCCTTCGGCTCGGTCTTGTCGGGCCGCTCGCGCGGCGCCGTCGAATCCCCGGAGTCCGCACAGGAGTTGTCGGCGGCCGGGTTGGCGGCGCCGACCGCGTCCACGCTGTTGCCGCACGCGTTCACTGGTGCGTCCACGGGAGCCTGCACGCTGTTGCCCGACAAGATCCCGGGCGAATCCGACGCCGCGCCGTCCGCGTCCGCGGCGAACGCGGATGTACCGGACAGGGAGAGGATGCTGGTCGCTGCCGCGGCCGTGAGCATTCCCTTACTAATGGCCTGTCGCACTCTAGTTGTCTTCCTCTGAGCAGTGGAAAGCTGGCCTTGGAGTCGAGGTGACGGTCCAAGGCCGGCCATGAACAGCCTGGTGGCTGCGCTACATCACTTGTTGACGCAGGTGTTGCCGAACGCCGGGTTCAGCAGGGCGATCACGTTGACGGTGTTGCCGCACACGTTGACCGGGACGTGGGCCGGAACCTGGACGAGGTTGCCGGAGAGGACACCCCGGGAGCCGGCGGCGATGCCCTTGGCGCCGGCGTCGGCGAACGCCGGAGCCGCCATGCCCATCGCCATCACGACACCGGCGACGATCGTCGCGCTCTTCTTGTGCTTCACGGATCTTCCCTTCTCCGCGGTCATGCCCATATGGCAGTCGAAACCGAGCGGGCACATCTTTACGACCCGCGCCATGACCGGCAGTCTGCAAACGAGTTAAACGTGTGAAAGAAACCGTCGGATTTTCTCTGCCCGAGAAGTTCACCCGAATTACCGCAAGAGGGAAAGGGGTCGCCGGTCCTCTTCGGGAACGGCGAGGCCAACCACTGATCTCCCCCTCGGCATCGCCAGCGGGGCGCCCGGGGGGCCGCCGGCCCCCCGGGGGGGGCGGGGAGCCCCCCCGGGCCGGGGGGGGCCCCCCCCGGGGCGGGCCCCCCCCCCGCGGTGTTAGACAAAAGACCCGGCCCC
>NZ_JBHYIG010000448.1:0-4724 GCF_042740015.1 Streptomyces sp. NPDC059037 | reverse complement strand
ACCCCCCCGCCCGACCGCACCGACACGAGCACCCGGTATCTGTCGCTGTGTCTCTGGGGATCTCTGTGGTATTACAGTCCGAGCCCCAACCCCGTGGGTTCGGCCCCCCCGCCCCCCGGGGATGCGGTCGTGCACTCAATCAGTGATACGGACGCCGCATGCCACATGTTCACCGCCTGGCCGCAGGTGGTCAGCGCGAAAGGGATGGTAAAGGCTCTGTCGCGAACGTGACAGCCTGCCCCCTGGAGGTTCCTGTGCGGATCTGGACGCTGTTCCCGATCGGGAGACGATTGAGGTTTGTGGATGGCGTGTCGGGGAGCGAGGGGCTTGTGGGTGTCAGCTGACCTGGGGCGCTCAGCGCCTGCCCTGCTTCCTCTCTGAGGACATAGACGGCTATGCCCACTTCGACCCGGCCTGCCTAGGACATCGCCGCCGAGTGACGGGACTTGACGCTCCGAGAGGCCAAGTGCGCGGAGGTGTGGGCCTCTTCGGCGAGCCCGCTCAGGTCGAGTCCGAGGACAGCTGCTGCGGTGCCCCCGCTTTGGATACGGACACGGCTGCAGCGCCGCGGTCATCGAGACGCGCAGATGGTGGTCACGCGGGCCGCCCATCAGGTGCCATGTTCGGCATCCTGGCCGTTAGGGCGAGGGACGGCGCCCGCAGGGGCGCCACGCGTTCGCACTTGTGCCACCGACTGCCTCGATCGGTCCGTGCCAACGCGTAGCTCCTTGCGCAGCGACTCCGCCGAGATCGGCCTCTGATGCAGCTTCCTGTGCAGGTCATCGGCCTGCCGTGCGCGCTCCAGCAAGGGGTCCTCACAGCCTGTTCCGTTGCTGTCGTTGCCCTGGGCTGTCTCCGCCTCGTGACCCTGCAGCCGCGCACGCTCGGTCGGGTGGTGGACCAAGAGTCGACCGACAGGAGCAGGGCGACCGGTGGTCAGCCGGCTACCAGGACCGGCTTCCAGACCAAGGAGGGTGCTGCGGCGATGTTGGCGGCAAGGGACACGGCGATTCCGAGGAGGAATGCCATCCACACCACGCACCGCTGCCAACGGTCGCATTGTGCAGGCGGTTTGAGGATGCCGACCGTGGCCAGCAAGAGCAGGCCGTCCACAGAGGCGTACGCCGCCACCCCTGCAACGACCAGGGCGCAACAGCGTCGTAGCCAGGTCTCAACTTCTGGTGTTCCGCCCGCCGTGAGGCCGATCGGGAGCGACTTGATAGTGGTCACTGGCCGTCACCGGACCGGAGGTCGGAGGGCTTCAGAGGGACGTGGTGGAGAGGGTGAGCTCACGGAAGGTTCAGCGCCTGAGCGTCGCCAGGATTCCCGCCGGGCGCGGGGTGCGGGGAGAGCGGCCGTTCGAAGAAGGTCTCGAGGACCACCGTGGCCTGCGTGCCGCTGACGCCGTCGATGGCGTAGAGGCGGCGCAGGACGTCCTGTAGCTGCTCGGTGGTGGCGGTCCGCACTTTCACCAGGACCGAGGCGCTGCCGGCGATGACGTGTGCCTCCAGGATTTCGGGGAGTGCGGCGAAGTCCTGTGCCGAATCGCCCATCCACGAGGTCGAGTCGACCATCACGTACGCGAGGACGGCACCGCCCACCGCGGCCGGGTCCACTTCGACCGTGGTGCGGCGGATGACACCGCGCTCCCGGAGCTTGCGTACCCGTTCATGAGCGGCGCCGGCGGACAGGCCGACGGCTTGTCCCAATGCGGCGTAGGGCTGGGTGGCGTCCTGCTGGAGCTGGGCCAGCAGGGCACGATCGATGTGATCCACAACTCTCCATTCGGGTATGTGTTGCATCGACCGTATCTCATCCTGCAATCTCTGTTCCGAGCCGAATGAGATTCGTGCGAGTGGTGCTTCTAGGAGAGGGAGGACCTCATGAGCGGCGAGGGCCCTGGGCTGTACGAGATGCTCGACGACCGGTTCCGATCCGGGCGGTGCATGAACGGTGACAGCGACCTCGAGGTCCTGTACTCCGGGTGTCGTTGGGCCGAGGGGCCGATCTACCTGCCCGCCTGGCGGCAGTTGATCTGGAGCGACATACCCAACGACCGGATGCTTCGCTGGGACGAGGAGACCGGCGCGGTCAGCGTCTTCCGCCGCTCGGCCGGGCACACCAACGGCAACACCCTCGACGGCCAGGGCCGGTTGATCACCTGCGAGCAGGGCAACCGCCGGGTCACCCGGACCGAGCACGACGGGACGGTCACGGTGCTGGCCGACCGCTGGCAGGGCAAGCGGCTGAACAGCCCGAACGACGCGGCGGTGAAATCCGACGGCTCCATTTGGTTCTCCGACCCGGACTTCGGCATCACCAGCGACTACGAGGGCTACCGGGCCGAGAGCGAGATCGGCGCCAACAACGTCTACCGGATCGATCCGGACACCGGCGAAGTGCAGCTCGTCGCCGATGGTTTCGGTGCCCCGAACGGTCTGGTGTTCTCGGCCGATGAGCGGCAGCTGTTCGTCTCCGACACCCGGGCAGGTTTCATCCGGGTCTTCGATGTCACCGCGGACGGCACCCTGTCCGACGGCAAGGTCTTCGCCGAAGCCGCAGCTCGTGAAGGTGCCCGCTTCGACAACCTGCGCTTCGATGACGGCGGTCGGCTCTGGGCAGCCGCGATGGATGACGGCGTGCACTGCTATGACCCCGACGGCACACTGATCGGCCGCCTCGACGTGCCGGAAACCGTCGCCAACATCTCCTGGGGCGGCGCCAAGCGCAACCGCCTGTTCATCACCGCCGAAACCAGCCTCTACTCGGTGGTCATGGGAGTCACCGGCACCCACCCGGCCGGACCCGGGCGCCACCCCTGGTTGGAGGCAGGGCCTCGGTGAGCATTGCCTAGGCTGGGCGCGTGACGGAAGACAGCAGGCCACTGGCCGTATTCGATCTGGACGGCACCCTCGCGGACACCGCGCACCGGCAGCGGTTCCTGGAGCGCAAGCCGCGCGACTGGGGCGCCTTCTTCGCCGCCGCCCCGGAGGATCCGCCGCTTGCGGAGGGTGTGGCGCTGGCCCTGGAGAGCGCTCAGGAGTGTGAGGTCGTCTATCTGACGGGCAGGCCGGAGCGGTGCCGCAAGGACACCGTGGCGTGGCTCGCGGCGCAGGGGCTGCCCGAGGGACGGATCTGGATGCGGCGCAACGACGACCGGCGGCCCGCGCGCCGCACCAAATTGGAGATCCTCCAGAAGATCGCGCAGAAGCGTGCGGTGCGCGTGCTCGTGGACGACGACGAGCTGGTGTGCGACGAGGCCGAGCGTGCGGGCTTCAAGGTCGTACGGGCACGCTGGGCGAGCACGTCCGCCGCGCTCAAGGACGCCCAGGAGCGGGAGGGGCGGACGTGACCGGCTGACGGGCGTGCCCCGCAGGCCTCAGGCGCTGTCGCCGTCCTCAAGGCGGAATCCGACCTTCAGGCCCACCTGGTAGTGCTCGATCTGCCCGTTCTCGATATGGCCGCGCACCTGGGTGACCTCGAACCAGTCCAGGGAACGCAGGGTCTGCGAGGCGCGGGCGATGCCATTGCGGATCGCCTGGTCGACGCCCTCGTGCGAGGTGCCGACGATCTCGGTGACCCGGTAGGTGTGGTCGGACATGAGGGTGTTCCTCTCCTCCGTGCGGTGGCGTCACAGCGGTGGGGTGACGTCACTCCACCGTGCCCCACCACGCGGCGGTGCGCGAGGCGGTGGGCGCGGGATGTTCGGCGGCCGCACCCAGGGTGAGCCGGGAGACGACGCGGTAGCGGTCGCCGCGGTAGAGGGAGCGCACGTACTCGACGGGGCGGCCCTCGGTGTCCGTGGTGATCCGGTCGAAGAGCAGCGCGGGGGAGAGCTCGGGCACGCCGAGCAGCCGCGCCTCGGCCTCCGTGACCACCGTCGGTTCGATGGACTGCACGGCGTGGGCGGGACGGATGCGCCGGACCTCGCGGAGATGGGCGTAGAAACCGGACTCCATCTGCTCGGGCGTGAGCCCCGGTGTCAGCGCGGCCGGAATGTGCAGATGCTCCAGAGCGATGGGCTCGCCGTCGACGAGGCGCAGCCGTGCCACGTACACGATCTCGGCGGCGGGGGAGACACGCAGCTTGCGGCCGGTCCGTGCCCCGGCCCGGACGGTGCTGAACTCCACCACCCGGCTCGACCAGCCGCCCGGGGCCTGCGGTGCGCTGAGCGGGCGGCCCGCCGAGATCAGCTCCTGGGTGACCTTGGCGGGTGCCACGAACATCCCGCGCCCGTGTTCGCGTACGAGAAGTCCCGAGGTCACAAGGTCGTCGACGGCAGCCCGCAGCGTCGGCCGCGATACACCGAGGTCGGCGCAGAGCGTGCGCTCGGAGGGGATCGCGTCGCCGGGCCGGCGGGTCTCGATCAGGTCGAGCAGGACCTCGCGCACGCGCTCGCGCTTGAGCATGCCGCCGGGGGTGGTTCTTGGGTGGTTCATCGATGCCGTCCCGTTCTGGCGGAGGGGTGGGACGTGTCCGCAACTCCCGCCCGTGCAAAGGGACTTGACGCCCCCATTGGTCTATGCCACCTTCAGTCCTCGCGAGTGGTCACCTTACCAATTGGTCAAGCCCGCGTCGTGTCGTTGTGCCGCACCTCCCCCCCACGGGGGGGGGGGGGGGGGGGCGCCCCGCACGGCACCAGAGACCAAGAAGGTTAAAACAACACAACAACATGTAAGCAACCCCCCCCGGACACCACCACGGCGGCGCGCGGGGGGTTGGGG
>NZ_JBHYIG010000447.1:0-4734 GCF_042740015.1 Streptomyces sp. NPDC059037 | reverse complement strand
GGGCCGCGTCTTTTTTTAATATTAGACTGGCTCGGGGGCGCCCCCCCGGTCCATATTGCCGGCGGGGTCAGGGGACCGTCCCTGACCCGGCGCTCTGCCTGGGAGGTTGTAGCCGTCCGACCGCGCGCGACTGGCGGAACATGCATACGCGCTGCCGGACGGGGTCTTTGGTCCGCGGTGGCTGCGAATGGACGGGCGGGCTTCCTTCCCTCAGGTCGAGAAGGGAGCCGCCTGACCTTTACCACCGCACTGGCTCGCAGAGCCACCGCGGACTGCCCGCTTACCACGGGACCACCCCTCATCCGGGTCCGTGACGGTGCGGGCGTCGCGTCAGGGGAATGACCTCCCGTCATACCCCTGACGCAGCTGGGGAGTTCTAGTCCTCGCGCAGGGCGCGGACCGCCTCCTCCACGCGCTTGCCGTACTCGGCGTCGGCGGCGTGGAAGTGGGCCAGGTTCTTCTCGATGACGTCGTCGCGGGAGACCTGGGACAGGCCGCCGGCGATGTTCGCCACCAGACGGGACTTCTCCTCCTCCGACATCAGGCGGTACAGCTCGCCCGCCTGGAAGAAGTCGTCGTCCTTGGTGTGGGCCGGGGCCTCGTGCGTACCCGTGTAGCCGTTGACGGCGAGCGGGGCCGACAGGGCCTGGCCCGTCTCGGCGGGACCGTCGTACGAGTTGGGCTCGTAGTTCTTGCGGTCACGGCCGTACGCGTTGGACGCCATCAGACCGTCACGGCCGTAGTTGTCGGCCTTCGTCGCCTTCGGCGCGTTCACCGCGAGCTGGGTGTGGTTGACGCCCAGGCGGTAGCGGTGCGCGTCCGCGTAGGCGAACAGACGGCCCTGGAGCATCTTGTCGGGGGACGGACCGATGCCGGGGACGAAGTTGTTCGGGGAGAAGGCTGCCTGCTCCACCTCGGCGAACACGTTGTCCGGGTTGCGGTCGAGGACCAGGCGGCCCACGCGCTGCAGCGGGTAGTCCTTGTGCGGCCACACCTTGGTGAGGTCGAACGGGTTGAAGCGGTACTCCGCCGCTTCGGCCGCCGGCATGATCTGCACGTGCAGCGTCCAGGACGGGTTCACGCCGCGCTCGATGGCCTGGAGGAGGTCCGTCTGGTGCGAGTTCGGGTCCTTGCCCGCGATCTCGGCGCCCTGCTCCGAGGAGAGGCTGCGGATGCCCTGGTTCGTCTTGAAGTGGTACTTGACGAAGAAGGCCTCGCCCTGGGCGTTCGTCCACTGGTAGGTGTGCGAGCCGTAGCCGTTCATGTGGCGGTACGAGGCGGGGATGCCGCGGTCGCCCATCAGCCAGGTGATCTGGTGCGTCGCCTCGGGGGCGTGCGCCCAGAAGTCCCAGACGTTGTCCGCCTCCTGCTTGCCCGTGAACGGGTCGCGCTTCTGGGAGTGGATGAAGTCGGGGAACTTGATCGGGTCCTTGATGAAGAACACCGGGGTGTTGTTGCCGACGAGGTCGTAGTTCCCGTCCTCGGTGTAGAACTTCAGCGCGAAGCCGCGCGGGTCACGGACCGCGTCCGCGCCACCGAGGTTGTCGGCCACCGTGGAGAAGCGCAGGAACGTCTCGGTGCGCTTGCCGACGGTGTTCAGGAAGTCGGCCGAGGTGTACGCGGTGACGTCGTCCGTCACCTCGAAGTAGCCGTACGCGCCGGAACCGCGGGCGTGCACCACGCGCTCCGGGATGCGCTCCCGGTTGAAGCGGGCGAGCTTCTCAAGCAGGTGCTGGTCCTGGAGGAGAAGCGGGCCACCGACGCCGGCGGTGGCGGAGTTCTGGTTGTCGGCGACAGGAGCGCCGGACTCGGTCGTAAGCACGCGCTTCGACATGTGTCGGGTGGGCCTTCCGTGCGGGAACTGCTGAGGTGACGCGAGCGTAAGTACGCCTGAACAGCTACGTCAACAGTTTGTTGAAGTTGAGGTTATGGTTCCGGGCCGTGGCGACGCCTGGGCGCGACAGGACAGGTGTCAGCGCCGCCACGGCCCGGAAGTTCGGTCGAGCTCTTAGAGCTCGGCGCCCGACAGACGCTCCACGGAGCGCAGCAGGGCGGAGTGGTCGAGGCCGCCGTCGCCCTGCGCGCGCAGGGAGGCGACCAGCTGGGCGACCACGGCGCCGACGGGCAGCGCGGCACCGACATTGCGGGCGGCGTCGGTGACGATGCCCATGTCCTTGTGGTGCAGGTCGATCCGGAAACCGGGCTTGAAGTCGCGGTTCAGGAAGTTGTCCTTCTTGCGGGTCAGGACGGTCGAGCCCGCGAGCCCCCCGTTCAGGACGTCGAGCGCGGCGGTCAGGTCCACGCCCGACTTCTCCAGGAAGACCACGGCCTCGGCGCACGCCTGGATGTTCACGGCGACGATCAGCTGGTTGGCGGCCTTCACGGTCTGCCCCGAGCCGTGCGGACCGCACAGCACGATGGTCTTGCCGAGGGCGTCCAGAAGCGGCTTGGCCTCGTCGAAGTCGGCCTGCTCGCCACCGACCATGATCGACAGTACGGCCTCGATGGCACCGGCCTCGCCACCGGACACCGGGGCGTCCAGGACGCGGATGCCCTTGTCCTTGGCGGCCTTCGCCAGGTCCACGGAGGTCTGCGGGGTGATCGACGACATGTCGACGATCAGCGCGCCGGACCTCGCGTTCTCCAGGATGCCGTTCTCGCCGTACGCGATGGCCTCGACCTGCGGGGACGCGGGCACCATCGTGACGATGACGTCGGCGTCCTTGACGGCCTCGGCGATCGACGTGGCGGCGGTGCCGCCGGCGGCGCTGAGCCGGTCCAGCTTGTCCTGCTCAAGGGTGAAGCCGGTGACGGAGTAACCAGCCTTGATCAGGTTCTCGGACATGGGGGACCCCATGATGCCGAGTCCGATCCACGCGATCTTGGGAAGGTTGCTCATGGGTGGAGCCTTTCTGGAAACTGCGGGGTTACGGGTGGGTGGGCGGGAAAGATCCGCCGCGAAGCGGCGGCCTAGTCCGCGGTCGGCAGCCAGCCGAAGGACTCAGAGCTAGGACGGTCGCCGGCCTTGTACTCCAGCCCGACGTATCCCTCGTAACCGCCCTTACGGAGCTGATCCAGCAGCTCCTCAAGCGGCAGCGACCCCGTCCCCGGGGCCCCACGGCCGGGGTTGTCGGCGATCTGCACGTGCCCGGTCTGGGCGACGTACTGCTCGATGACAGCAGGCAGGTCCTCGCCATTCATGGACAGGTGGTAAAGGTCCATGAGGAACTTCGCGTTACCAAGCCCGGTAAGGGCATTCACCTTGTCCACCACGGCGATCGCCGCCGGCGCGCTGACGATCGGGCAGAGCGGCGACTCGGGCTTGTTGAGCGCCTCGATCAAGAGGATCGCACCGACCCGGTCGGCCTCCCGCGCCGCCAACGCCAGGTTTTCCAGCGCGAGTTCGTCCTGGACGGCGGGGTCCACGCCCTCCACCCGGTTGCCGTACAGCGCGTTCAGCGCCTTGCAGCCAAGCGACTGGGCGAAGTCCGCGGCCACCGAGAGGTTCGCACGGAACTTCTCGCTCTCCTCGCCGGGGATCGAAAGCGCGCCCCGGTCGGGGCCCGGCAGCTGCCCGGCGTAGAAGTTCAGGCCCACCAGCTGTACGCCGGCGTCCGTGATCGCGGCCCGCAGGGCGTCGAGCTCGGACTGCTCGGGGGTGGGGGCGTCGACCCAGGGCCACCACAGCTCGACCGCCGTGAAGCCCGCCGCGGCGGCGGCCGCGGGGCGCTCCAGGAGCGGGAGTTCCGTGAAGAGGATCGACAGGTTCACATTGAAGCGCTGGTCGGAGTATCCCATGGGGCTTCCGCGCTCCTTCCGTATTGCGGAAGTTAATTTCTGTCTGATGGAAGATTGCCGTCGAGGCTCCGCCCTTGTCAAGAGGGGCCTCCCGGAAATCGGAAACACGGCAGTAGGTTGAGCCCGTGCGATTGAGAGTGGAGTTCACGACCGAACCGTTCGACCTGGACGAGGCCCCGCCCCATGCGGTGGTGGCCCGCGAGGTCATTCAGGGAGCCGATCTCGACGCCGTGGACGTGGGTCCGTTCGGCAACACCGCGGAGGGTGGTGCCGACGAGGTCCTGACCGCCGTCGACGCCCTGCTGCGCAAGGCCCTGGCGGCGGGCGCCACGCGCGTCTCGCTCCAGGTGAACGTGCTCGGAGAGTCGGGGGAGGCCGCCGGATGACCGGGTCCAGAGACGACCACGACCCCTTCGTGGCCGCCGTCAAGCCGCTGGTGGACGCCATGGGCGGCGAGATGGTGCCGCCCTCCCAGGCGGGCACCGACGACGTCGTGCTCGCCTGGGAGGGGCGGGACGTCGTCGCCGTACGCCTTCCGCAGCTCGCGGACTCCCTCGACCACATCCTGCTGGCCCTGGAGCGCAAGCGGGGCATGCCGCTGTCCGAGCTCGACCGCAAGGCCAAGCAGGAGGTCGTACGGATACTCGAGGCGCGTGGCGCCTTCGCCGTACGGCATGGCGTGGAGACGGTCGCCGGCGCGCTCGGCGTCAGCCGTTTCACCGTCTACAACTACTTGAACCGCTCAACCTGAGCCCCAGCGGTTCGAGGAACCCCAGGTCATCGACCGCGTGAGGTCTACTAACGAGGCCGCCGTCCGGATACCCGACCGCGGTTTTATGTAAAGCCAAATTTTCAAAAAATTGTTTTCGTGGTGTTTCAGCTGGCGTTATCTATCCGCAGCCCGTCCAGCACAATGCCACGGAGGCGCCCCCTGCC
>NZ_JBHYIG010000446.1:0-4763 GCF_042740015.1 Streptomyces sp. NPDC059037 | reverse complement strand
CGTGATCCCTCGATGCGCCCCCACCCACAGGCCAACCCCCACACACAACACCACACGCCGCCCCCCCCCGCCCCCCCCCCCCACCAAACTTCTGTCACCTGTTGAACTACTGCGCGCCGGGACGCACCAGACCGCTCTCGTACGCGTACACCGCGGCCTGCACCCGGTCGCGCAGGCCCAGCTTGGTGAGCACATGGCCCACATGCGTCTTGACCGTCGTCTCGCTGACGAACAGGTCCGCCGCGATCTCCGCGTTCGAAAGACCGCGGGCCACCAGCTTCAGGACCTCGACCTCACGCTCGGTCAGCGTGTGCAGGGTGTCCGGCACCGGCTCGTCGCCCGACGGGAGATGCCCGGCGTACTTGTCCAGAAGCCTGCGGGTGATGCTCGGCGCGAGCATCGCCTCGCCGGAGGCGACCACCCGGATCGCCTGCACCAGCTCGTTCGCCGGGGCGTCCTTGAGCAGGAAGCCGCTGGCGCCGGCGCGCAGCGCCTCCACCACGTACTCATCCAGGTCGAAGGTGGTCAGGACCAGGACCTTCGCCGGGCCGTCCCGGCCGGGCCCGGTGATCTGCCGGGTCGCCTCGACACCGTCCATCCGCGGCATGCGGATGTCCATCAGGACCACGTCGGGCTGCAGCGCCCGCACCTGGTCGAGAGCCTGCAGGCCGTCTCCGGCCTCGCCGACGACCGCGACGTCCTGCTCGGCCTCCAGGATCATCCGGAACCCGGTGCGCAGCAGTGGCTGGTCGTCGACCAGTAGGACACGGATCGCCACGTAACTCTCCTTCGCTAGCCCGGCCCCATTCTGCCCTGCGCGCCCTCTCCGGACTCGGGCACCCTCACCGCAAGCGGGTACGGCGGGGGAGTCCCGCCGAATTCCGGACATACGGCCTGGTGGTCGCACCAGCCGCAGAGCTTGGTCGGCCGCGGCCGCCAGTCACCGGTCTCGGTGGCGAGCGTGATGGCCTCCCAGAGCGCGTGCAGCTTCCGCTCGACCTGCTCCAGGTCGGCGATCACCGGGTCGTACGTGATGACGTCGCCGCTGCCCAGATAGACGAGCTGGAGGCGGCGCGGGACCACGCCCTTCAGGCGCCACACCACCAGGGCGTAGAACTTCATCTGGAAGAGCGCGCCCTCCGAATACTCGGGGCGGGGGGCCTTGCCCGTCTTGTAGTCGACGATCCGCACCTCGCCGGTGGGCGCCACGTCCACGCGGTCGATGATGCCGCGCAGCTTCAGGCCGGATTCCAGCTCGGCCTGCACGAACAGCTCCCGCTCGGCGGGCTCCAGACGAGTGGGGTCCTCCAGCGTGAACCACCGCTCGACGAGCTTCTCCGCGTCCCCGAGCCAGCGCGCGAGCCGCCGGCCTTCCTCGTCGTCCGCGAACAGCTCCGTCAGCTCCGGTCTGGCTTCCCGCAGTTTGTCCCACTGCCCCGGGATCAGCGCCTTGGCGCGCGGCGCGGTCCGCTCACCGGCCGGGGCGTCGAAAAGCCGCTCGAGGACGGCGTGCACCAGCGTGCCGCGGGTCGCCGCCTCGCTCGGCTTCTCCGGCAGCTTGTCGATCACCCGGAACCGGTAGAGCAGCGGGCACTGCATGAAGTCGCTGGCGCGCGAGGGCGACAGCGACGCCGGGCGCACGGCCGCCACGGCACCGTCGGTGCTGGTTTCCATGAGGACAGACCCTACGACCCGCCACTGACAACGGCCGCATACCATCGACGACAGACCCTCTCGCCCTGCATGATCGTGCGTGTACCGCGCCGGACAGGGGCGAGGGACGCTTCGAACGAGGGGACATCGTGGACGAAAGCGGCGGGAGCGGCAGGCCGCGGTCCGACGGCACGGACGGCCGGCGGCCGGGCGCGGGCCACGTGAATCCGCCGCGCCCGGTGGACTCGGCCGAGCCGGCGGGCCCGACCCGGAGCGCACCGGACGGCGCCGCACACCCCGGCCCGGAAGCCACGCCGGACGACACGAACCCCGAACACCCGACTGCCGACGCCACTGCGCGTCGTCCCGAGGCTGGGGCCGCCGATGCCACTGCGCGTCCCGAGGCTGGGGCCGCCGACGGCACCGCGCGTCCCGAGGCTGGGACCACCGAGGCCACCGCGCGTCCCGAGGCCCGCGAGGAGACCCCGGGGCAGGAACCCGCCGAGGACACACCGCGGCCGCCCCGCGAGGGCGAATCCAGGCCTGCTGATCCCGCCACGACTGGCTCCGCCGAGCCCGGGTCCGCCGCGCCCGCCGCTGCTGAGCCCGGCTCCGTCGAGTCCGGCTCCGCCGCGCCCGGCCGTGCTGCGCCCGACCCCGTCACGCCCGACTCCGCCGCGCCCAACCCCGGCGACAGCCCCGCGGGACCCCGGTCCGGTGACCGGCTAGTGAAGCCGTCCCGCACGGAAGCACCGGGCGACGCCACATCCGGCGACCCCGCGCCCGGCCCCGGCGATGCCCGCCCCACCCCGCAGCCCGGCGACAGCCCCGCGGGACCCCGGTCCGGCGACCGGCTCGTCAAGGCTCCCCGTACGGAGTCGACCGGCGACGCCGCGCCCCGTTCCACCGACACCCACCCCGAGTTCGCGCACGCCGGCCACGGGCCCGCCCCGAAGCCCAAGGCGCAGAAGGGGCCCGGGGGAGGGCTGCTCATGGGGCGGCCGTTCGGTGTGCCGGTGTATGTGGCGCCGAGCTGGTTCCTTGTCGCCGCTCTCATCACCTGGGTCTTCGGCGGGCAGCTCGACCGCGTGCTGCCCGAACTCGGCGGCGCCCGCTATCTCGTGTCGCTGTTCTTCGCCGTTGCCTTCTACGCATCCGTACTCGTGCACGAGCTGGCCCACACCGTCGCCGCCCTGCGCTTCAAGCTGCCGGTGCGCCGCATCCAGCTGCAGTTCTTCGGCGGCGTATCCGAGATCGAGAAGGAGAGCGAGACCCCGGGGCGCGAGTTCATCCTCGCCTTCGTCGGGCCGCTGCTCTCCCTCGTGCTCGCCGGGGTGTTCTACGCCGGCATGCGCGTCGTCGAGCCCGGCACCGTCCCCGGCGTACTGCTCGCCGGCCTGATGATCTCCAACCTCATCGTCGCCGCCTTCAACCTCCTGCCGGGGCTGCCTCTGGACGGCGGCCGCATGCTCCGCGCCGTCGTCTGGAAGATCACCGGCAAGCCCATGAGCGGCACGGTCGCCGCCGCCTGGGTCGGCCGCGCCCTCGCCATCTCCGTCCTCATCGGGCTGCCCATCCTCAACCAGTCCGGCGCGCTCGGCGGCGAGGCCCAGGACATCGGCGGCATGGACACCGTCACGGACGCGCTGCTCGCCGCGATCCTCGCCGCGATCATCTGGACCGGTGCGGGCAACAGCCTGCGCATGGCCCGCCTGCGCGAACACCTGCCCGAGCTGCGGGCCCGCGCCCTGACCCGCCGCGCCGTCCCGGTCGAGACCGACACCCCGCTCTCCGAAGCGCTGCGCCGCGCCAACGCCGCGGGGGCCCGCGCCCTGGTCGTCGTCGACGCCGACGGCGACCCCATGGCCGTGGTCCGCGAGGCCGCGATCGTCGGCGTGCCCGAGCACCGGCGCCCCTGGGTCACCGTCAGCGGCCTCGCCCAGGACATCACCGAGGGCATGCGCGTCTCCGCCGAGCTCGCAGGCGAGGAACTGCTCGACACCCTGCGGGCCACACCCGCCACGGAGTACCTCGTCGTCGAGGACTCCGGCGAGATCTACGGAGTGCTCTCCGCCGCCGACGTGGAGCGCGCCTTCGTGAAGGCCATGGCCCGCCCCAGCTGACGTACGCCACCGTGGTCGGCGGCCCCCGCACGGGCCGGTAGGCTGTTCACATGTCCGAACCGACCGGTGCCGCCCGCCGACGCGGGCCCTTCAAGGTCGGGGACCAGGTTCAGCTGACCGACCCCAAGGGCCGCCACTACACGTTCACGCTCGAGGCCGGGAAGAACTTCCACACCCACAAGGGTTCCTTCCCCCACGACGAGCTGATCGGTGCTCCCGAGGGCAGCGTTGTCCGCACCACGGGAAACGTCGCCTACCTCGCGCTGCGCCCCCTGCTCCCCGACTATGTCCTGTCCATGCCCCGCGGCGCCGCCGTGGTCTACCCCAAGGACGCGGGGCAGATCCTGGCCTTCGCCGACATCTTCCCCGGCGCCCGCGTCGTCGAGGCCGGCGTCGGCTCAGGATCGCTGAGCAGCTTCCTCCTGCGCGCCATCGGCGACCAGGGCATGCTGCACTCCTACGAGCGCCGCGAGGACTTCGCCGAGATCGCCCAGCAGAACGTGGAGCGCTACTTCGGCGCCCCGCACCCCGCCTGGCAGCTCACCGTCGGCGACCTCCAGGACAACCTGAGCGACACCGACGTCGACCGCGTCATCCTCGACATGCTCGCCCCCTGGGAGTGCCTGGACGTCGTCTCCAAGGCGCTCGTCCCGGGCGGCATCCTCTGCTGCTACGTCGCTACGACCACCCAGCTCGCAAGGACCGTCGAGTCCATCCGCGAGATCGGCGGCTTCAACGAGCCGACCGCCTGGGAGTCGATGATCCGCAACTGGCACATCGAGGGCCTCGCGGTCCGCCCCGACCACCGCATGATCGGCCACACCGGCTTCCTGCTCACCGCCCGCCGCCTCGCGGACGGCGTCGAGCCCCCCATGCGCCGCCGCCGCCCCGCCAAGGGCGCGTACGGCGAGGACTACTCGGGTCCCAACGCCGACGGCGGCACCCCGCGCTGACCCGCGCGGCGAGCCCCGTCCAACAAGCAGGCGC
>NZ_JBHYIG010000445.1:0-4782 GCF_042740015.1 Streptomyces sp. NPDC059037 | reverse complement strand
CCACCAGACCCTCGATGTGCTCGGCGGCGCGGCGGGGCCCGTTCTGCGCGCGGTACTCCTCGCCGAGCTGCCGGGCCCGCTCACGGAACCCGGGCTCGGTGAGCACGCGGCGTACCGCCGCCCGCAGTTGGGTCTCCAGGTCGTCGCCCTCCTTGAGGTGCACTCCGGCGCCGGACCAGCCGACGTGGGCGCCGACCTCGTTCTTGTCCTCGGTGGCGGAGGCCACGACGAGCGGTACGCCGTTGCTCAGGGCCGCGGTGACACCGCCGTACCCACCGTTGGTGACCAGGAGGTCGGCGTGGGGCAGGAGATGGTGGTACGGCACGAACCGCTCCACGCGTACGTTCTTCGGCAGCGGGCCCAGGTCGAGCTGCTCGGGCGGCACACCGGTGGTGGTGACGATCAGGGCGTCGAGATCGGAGAGCGCGCGGATCGCGGGCAGCAGCAGCCGCTCGGGTTCATTGGCCACGGTGCCCTGCGTCAGGTGCACCACGGTGTCGTACGCCTTCAAGTCGTCCCACCAGTGCGGAGGCTGGAACTCATCGGTGGGCTCGCCGGTGATGGGGCCGACGAAGCGGGTCTGCGGGAGCAGGTCGCTGCGGGGGTACTCGAAGGACGGCACCGTCCCGAGGAGGTACAGCGACGGCATGCGGATGATGTTCTCGAAGGCGCCGGCGTCGATCCGCTCAAGGCCCACCTGGGCACGCGTCTTGTCGGCCTCCCGCCGCAGCTCGCGCATGATGATGTGGTCCCCGGTCCACTTCAGCATCCGGTTGCGCAGGCGCCCGAGGACGGTGGCGCTCGGCCGCAGGCCCATGCCGAACGGCGCGGTGTCCCGGCTGCTGAGGGTGTAGATCGACGTGGCCATCCAGACCAGCGGAATGCCCGTCTTCTCGCTGAGGAATCCGCCGGCGTACGTGGTCTCGTCGGTGACCACCACGTCGGGGCGCAATTCCTCGGCCAGCGCCGTCAGATCCCGGAGTTGGTCGGGTGCGGTGCCGAAGAACACGTCACGGAAGACGGCGACCATTCCCTTGGTTCCGGTGAGACCTTCGTGGTGGGGGAATGCCTCGTCGTGCGTCATTCCGCCGTAGTCGAATCCGGAGACGATCGGAGAGAACCGGGCTCCGGTCTTTTCGACGCGCGCCTCGAATGCCTTCCCCGTGTACCAGGTCACTTCGTTTCCACGGCGCACGAGTTCCTTCACCACATGCATCATCACATTGACGTGGCCTTCGGCCGGCGCCGTCGCCACGAGAATATTCACCACGGTTTTGCCCCCACTTTTTCTCGGCCGATCGTCACTATGTGCGGAACGTTAACCCAGCGGGCGATCGCTCAGGACTGTTCGTTCAGCGGGTGCCCGCGGGCCCAACTGGCCGGAAAGGGCAGGCGGTCTGCCCAGGTCTTGCCGGATGTGCTACCAATAGGTTGGCAGCCAACACATTGCCAGCCAACGCTGGGGCTGTGAACAGGAAACCGGTAGACCCCGACCCACCGAGCGCAGTCGAGGACAAGGACAAGCATGACTATCTCGAACGAAGCATCCCGCCTGGCCGGAGCGCTGAGCCGCGCCGTGGCAGGACCGGTGCTGCAGCCAGGCGACACGGGATTCGCCGATGAGTTGGCGAGCTTCCAGCTCGGTCTGCGACACCGTCCCGACCTCGTGGTCGGGGCGCGGGATGCCGACGACGTCCGGGCCGTCGTGCGCTTCGCCGGCGAGAGGGGGGTTCCGCTCACCGTGCACAGCACCGGACACGGGATGCGCCTGGCCGCCGACGGCGGGATCGTGCTGACGGTGCGTCGGCTGAACGGCGTCGTGGTCGACCCCATCGACCGCACCGCCCGCGTCGAAGGCGGCACGACCTGGGGCGATGTCGCGGCGGCCGCCGCGCCGCACGGCCTGGTGCCGCCCAGCGGCAGCATGGCGAGCGTCGGCGCCGTCGGCTACACCTTTGGAGGCGGGATCAGCCTGCTCGGCCGGTCGGACGGC
This sequence comes from Streptomyces sp. NPDC059037, assembly GCF_042740015.1. Taxonomy (NCBI): domain Bacteria; kingdom Bacillati; phylum Actinomycetota; class Actinomycetes; order Kitasatosporales; family Streptomycetaceae; genus Streptomyces; species Streptomyces sp. NPDC059037. The sequence goes on along the minus strand of NZ_JBHYIG010000445.1, from coordinate 2,789 downwards.
TGGGCAAGCGACTTCGTCCGTTCGTTCACGGTGGTGACCGCGGACGGCGAGGAGCGCCAGGTCGACGAGAACGACACCGAGACCTTCGCCCGGCTGCGCGGCACCGGACCCCTTCCGGGCGAGGTCGTCACCGCGATGACCATCCGCCTGCTGCCCGAAGGCACCCTGCAGGGCGGCGGATTGACCTTCGACATCGGGGCGTCGGACGCCGAGGGCGACTCCGCGGTGCTCCACGCGTTCCGCGAGTGGACGGCGGGCGCGCCCGACGAAATCACCTCCACGCTGCGGGTGATGGCCTTCCCCGACGGCGACTTCCTGCCCCCGCCGCTGCGCGGCCGGCGCATCGCACGCGTCGCGATCGCGATGCGCGGCACGGCCGAGGACGCCGACCGTCTGGTGGCTCCGTTGCGCAAGGCGGCGCAGACGATCGAGGACACCCTGGCCCCGATGCCGTTCACCGAGTCGGCCCGCGTGCACGCCGAACCGGACACCCCTGGCCCGTACATCGGCGAGAACGTCCTGATCGACACGCTCGACCCGACGGCGCTCGAAACCCTGGCGCGGCCGAACGGCCACACCATGGTGATCACGAACATCCGTCACCTCGGCGGTGCGCTCTCCCGTACGCCCAAGGTCCCGGACACCGTGCGCGGGCGCGACGCCCGCTACCTCGTCGCGGCGATCTCCCCGGTGGACCCGGAGGTGTCGGTCTCGGACCCGTCCGCCGCCCACGAACAGGTAAGCCCCGCATGGGCACTTGAACCGTTCGTCCCGGCACAGGTCGGCGTCAGCCCCGGCTTCACCGTCGGGCCGCGCGGCAAGAACTGACGCCGCGACGCAGGAAGAAGCTCCGGTCGGAGTGGGTGATCCCGAACGACACCCACTCCGGCCGGAGCTTCGTCGTGTCCGCGGCGGCGCGTGCGCGGTACCGGGGCGGGAGAGCGCGCGGTACCGGGGCGGGAACGGATGGGGAACGGCCTGGTAGCGGCGCCCGGCAGGGTGTCCGTACAGCACCGGAACCACTGCCAGGGGGATGTTCGCCAATGCTCTCCACGTCCTTAGCGTCCGCCCGCACATCCACCGCCGCACGCGGCACGTCCCAGTCCCCCCAGCGGATCGCCCAGAACCTGGTGGCGCTCGGACTGCTCTACGACGAGCTGGCCAACACCCTCACCCACGCGCCGTCCCGCAGGACCGCGGGGAAGGTACGGGAGCGGGGCACACCCGGCATCCCGCTCAACACCCAGGTCCTCGACATCAGGAGCGACATCCGTACGGTCCTGACGAGTTGGGCCGCGCTCGTCTGCGAACAGCGGAGCGTCCCGGCCCCGGCCCGCGACACCTCGGCGCTCACCGCCTTCCTCGTCGGCCACGCCGACTGGCTGACCGGGCACGACGCGGCGCAGGACATCGCCACCGAGACCGACGACCTGGTGCGGCTCGCCTGGTCGGCGCTGTCCGACCGCCGCGACGGCAGCGTGCCCGTCGGCACCTGCGTACGCCCCGGCTGCGAGGGGGAGTTGGTGGCACACCTCTCCCCGCGCACGCCCACCGGGCGGGCCGCCATCGTCTGCTCCGCGGACCCCGCCCACTCCTGGCGGCCGGACGCCTGGCACACCCTGACCTCGCCCCGTCCGCGTACCGCCCAGAGCGTGGGGCTCACCGCACAGGACATCTCAGCGGGCTGGCAGATCGCGTCCGGCACCGTGTACTGGCTGGCCAACACGCATCAGTGGCGGCGTCGCAAGGACGGGCGGCGCGTTCTCTACGACCGCGACGACGTCCTGACCACCATGCGGTCCCGCGACAACGTGGTCACCGCGCGATGACGCAGGCGACGGCACGAGAGCCGCGGCAGATCGACACCGTCCTCTTCGACCTCGACGGCACGCTGGTGGACACCCTCAGCGACATCGAGGAGGTCGTCAATCGCGCACTGGGCGAACACCGGCTCCCCGCCCTGACCCGCTCCGAGGTGAGCGAACGGGTCGGTGAGGGCGGGACCGCGCTCGTCGAGGCGTCGATGCGCAAGAGCCGACGCGAGCACGACCCCGCGCTGGTGGCGCGCGTGTACCAGGCCTACCTCGCCGGGTACGCGCGTCAACCGGCCGCCAGGGCGCGCCTGTACCCGGGCGCCGAGGACCTCCTGCGCCGGCTGCGCGCGGCCGGCGTCCGGGTCGCACTGTGCACCAACAAGTCCCGTCACGTGACGGCGCCGCTCCTCGCGGCGGTGGGCCTCGACACCTGCTTCGACGCGGTGGTGACCGGCGACGGCCCCGAGCGCCGCAAGCCCGCCCCCGACCCGCTGCTCAGCGCGCTGCGGCTGGTCGGCGGCTCGTCCGCGCTGATGGTCGGCGACAGCGTCTACGACCTGCGCGCCGCACAGGCCGCGGGCATGCCCGTCGCCTGGGTCAGGTTCGGCTACGGCACGCACCACGGCGCCGCACCGCCGGACCTGGAACTCGACGGTCTCGACGACCTGGAGACGGCCGCACGCGCGGCCGGCATCCACGTCCGGGCCGCCTGAGCCCCCCGAGCCACCGCGCCTCGCGCCCCGCCCGCAACGGCTGTCCGCGGCGGCCGTTCCGGATCGGTCGTCCGTGGCGGCTATTCGAGACCGGCTGTCCGTGGCGGCCGTTCCGTACCGGCTGTCTGCGGCGGTTGTTCCGGATCGGCTGTCCGTGGTGGCCACTTCGTACCGGCTGTCTGCGGCGGTTGTTCCGGAGCGGCTGTCCGTGGCGGCCACTTCGTACCGGCTGTCTGCGGCGGTTGTTCCGGATCGGTCGTCC
>NZ_JBHYIG010000444.1:0-4789 GCF_042740015.1 Streptomyces sp. NPDC059037 | reverse complement strand
TTTACCGACTGTCGATCTGACCGGGTTGGCTCTGAACTGCATGAATGCGTCGCGTAGGAGTCCTTGACGTATCAGGCTCGTTGGACAGGGCAGCCTCGATTGCGTCGGCGTGGAAGCAGAGGGCCGCGCTGAACGCCTCGCTGGCGGGGTTGAGGCCGGAGTAGGCGGCAAGTGCATCCTCGGTGTCGTCGTCGCACTCGTCGAAGAACTGCTCGATCTGCCGCAGTAGCCGGGCGAGGGCGGCGGCCTGGTCGTGGTCGAGGATGACGGCGGCGGGATCGGATGAGCTGGTCATGACTGGGCCCGATCGAGGAGTTGGACTTCGAGGTCGGCGATGCGCTTCTCGGCGAACCGGTTGTTGGACCGGGCGCCTTCGAGTCGTTCTTGCAGCTTGCGGTGTTCCTGGGTGAGCTGATGGACGCGTCGTTTGAGGGTGGTGTTCTCGGTGATGACGGCCTGGGCGGACTCGCCGGAGACCATCTGCGCGGTGTCGCGGATCTGTCCCATCAGGTCACCGATTTGCTGTCGCTGGGAGAGGACTTCTCTCTGCGTGCGGGTCAGCTCTGCTTCTGCGTTCAGGGCTCGTTCTCGCCAGGTGGATTCGATCCGGTTGTGGACCTCTTCTGATGCCTGGTCGCGTCGGCTTTTGCTGGCTTCGACGGCGTTGTGGACCAGGGCCCTGGCCGATGCGTTTTCGTAGAGGAACGTGGACGACACGGCCGCCCGGTCGGCGATGGCCCGGACGGTGATGCGGCCCCGTTCTCGCCGCAGTTGGGCGATGGCCTTTTCGACTTGCCCGAGCTTGTCCCGGGTTTGCCGACGTCGGGTGGCGAGGGCCGCTTGGGTTTGGCTGGGGCTCACGGGCATGGCGGGTCCTCGTGATTGTCGATGTCCGTGAGCTCTGCGTGGCGGGCGAGCTCTTGGGCTCGAAAGGCTGTGGCCCAGACGCGGCCGAAGTAGTCCTGGGGCCGGCGGAGGTCGAGCGCGAGGGCCTCTTTGAGGAGGCCGACCGCCTCCAAGGCCTTCTCCAGGCCGTCGATGGCGAGGGCGGTGGGCTCGAAGAGCTGGTGGAGGTAGTCGGCGACCTTGGGGTCGGGGGCGCGTTCGGCTTGTGTCCGCCACTGCTCGCGCTTGCGGTGCCAGTAGACGAGGTCGGCCCCGGACATGACGAACTCGCGGCAGTTGTGGCAGTCCATGTTCCACGGGCAGGCGTCGCCGTTGACGACGGGCTGGAACGTGCAGAATCCGCCCTCGGCGGGTGTGGACTGTCGGGTGAGGTCGATGGCGAGGGCTTCGGCTTCCTCCCGGCTCATCGGTCCGCCGTCGGAGAGGGCGATGCCGGGCTCGGCGGCGCCGGGGCCTGCGACCCAGACCGCCTGGAGGGCCAGGTCGAGCTTGGGGTCGGTGTTCGCGAGGTGAATGTAGTGCTCGGCCATCCGGTCGGAGATCTGGCCCAGATAGCGCCGGACATGGGTGAGGTTGGCGCCGTTCTTCAGGAGGTTGGTGGCCAGCGTGTGACGTGCCTGATGGGCGACGGAGTACTCGATGTCGAGGCCGCTCACCCACTCGCTGAACAGGGTGTGGAACCATCCGTAACTCACGCTCTTGATGCCAGTGCGGTTGGTAGTCCGTCGGGGGAACAGAGCGATTTCGAGCCGCTCGGCCGGGGTCGGCGGCCGTCCGTGCCGTTGGCTGAAGCGGGCCACGGACTTGTCCTGCCGCACTTTGATCCGCTGGAAGAGCCGCTCCGAGATCCGGATTCCCTCATCCAGATTTCCGACCTTGGTCTGGTCATGCCAGAGGATGGGGAGGTTCCGATAGCGGCCGGTGCACTCCAGCCGCAGGTTGAGCACCTCGCCGGCCCGACGGCCGGTGGTGATGATGGTTTCCCAGACGTCGCGCAGTCCGCGGTCCTCGCAGTCCATGGCGTCGAGGGCCGTCAGGTTCGTCTCCTCCGCCAGCGCCCGTGCCACATCGTCGGAGAATGGCCTGCGGCGACCCAGCGTGGTGCGTCCGCCCGGGGGCATCGCGACGACGAACTCACGGGCGAGCCCGATCTGTTCTGTCAGCCCGAGGTCCATGGCCGCCCGCAGGACCCGGCGGGTTCCGTTGAAGATGCGGCCCATCAGCGCCTGGTTGGCCGGGGCGGGCTTGTTCTTGGGATGGCTGTCCGGGTCGTAAATGACGTGGAGAGGCTGCAGTCCGTGTGCGGCCCGATGGCGCTGGTCGGCAACGAAGTCGACCATATGGTCCTGCGTCAGCACAGTGGGGTCATGGCCGCCGCCAGGTGTCTGGGCTTCGAGGTAGGCGCTGAGTTCGGCGCATGCCCGCCGTGCATTGGTCAACGGGCCGACGCTGCGGGGCGGATCGGTCCTCAGCCGCAGGTCCAACCAGTCCCAGAGCAGATCACGCAGCCAGCGCTGCGAGACGACCGAGATGTCGTAGTAGCTCCCGGTGGCACGGAGGTGAACTCCGAAGTGGTCGAACTCGATGTAGCCGATGTCCTTGGTGTCCTGCCGGGTGAAGTAGACCACCCGCAGGTGCCGGAGCATCGCTCGGGCGATGCCTCCCAGATGCTTCGCGATCACTTCAAGGTCGAGGTCGGCCAGCGAGTTGATGTCCTGCCGACCGCACTCGACCGCGAGCCTTTGCACTGCGTTGAGCGGCCAATAGGCTCCCTCTGCAAGGCCTTGAGCGTGGTGGAAGAGGCTCCACTTGATCTCTGCGCGAACCAATGGCCGCAGGCCCAGCAGGTTCAGGCATCCGTCCGTTCTGCTGACCGGGTCCTGTTGGGTGCACCAGCGCCGGAAGGCCATCTCGTCTGTGTAGGTGACCGTGACGGGAGGATCTCCCGGGGGGCGTTTGGCCCAGTTCCTCACCTTCTCGGCACCGCCCGGCTTTCCTTCCCGGTGATAGCGGCGGAAGTGGTCAGGACACAGTCCGATCCAGTGGGCTCCGGGATGAGCGCAGGCCGGCACCTTGCACTTGCCGAAGTCGGGGTAAGGCAGTTGCTCAGCCAGCCAGTCCTCGAAGCTGTCCGGCCGACCCTTCAGGCGTCGGTATTCGCCCCATTTTGACCAGTGGTTCGAGTGCAGGAAGCACAGGCCGTACTTGCTGACGGCCGGTGCGTGGGGACAGATCAGGCACGACTCCTTCATCACGCGCCCACCTCGGGCGATCAAGGGCTGGGCCTTGCGGAGGAAGTCGGTGATGTCGCCGCCCTCCCGCTGGATGGCTCGCCACTCGTATTGGTGCGTGTAGCAGAACTCCCCCCAGCCGCGCCGAGTTCGGCCGCAGACCGGCACCGGGCAAGCCCATCTGTAAACGGGATGGTCTGATGCGACCTGGATCACGTCATCGCGAAAGACCGGATCGAAGGTCGGGGCCGCGATCAAGGCATGGAGGATCTCAAGGCGGTCCGGTGTCGTGCGGGTCTCCGCGTCGCGGTTGACGGTGAGTTGCAGCAGCGGGGTTCTCACGGCTTCTCACCCCAAACAGTCTCCAGGGCGGCACCGAACTCTGGGGAATGAAGATCCGGATGCCCATAGACCTCGTCGACCATCTGGGCCGATGCCCAGTTGCCGACCACTTTGGCCACCATCGGGTCCTTGGAGATGTCTAGAACGTCGTTGGTGATCTGGTGCCGGAAAGCCTGAGGCTTGATCCGTCCAGGCAGATCAGCGCGGCGTCCGGCCCGCCGCAGCATGCCTCGGGCCGCATCCGCCGACCAGGGCTCGCCCTGGTTCGAGCCGGCCAATTGAATCAGCAGCATGCCGTGCCCGGCGGCGTACTTCGCGTACTCCGTCGTCATGTACTTGAAGTAGCTGCTGATTATGGCCGGGCTGGCCCGGTAGATCTCACCGCCAGCAATCACTCCGTCAACCAGCTTCCAGTCCGGCTTGATCTTCGCGGCGGCCCCGTTGGGGTTGCCCCAGCGATGACAGACGTGCAGGTGCGGGCTCTTGCACTCGCCGCAGGCAGCGTTCTCCCGCAGGTGCAGGTCGACCAAGTGCAGACCCGTCAGGCCGCCGATCCGCAGGCTGGTGTCGGACAGCCACCGCACGACCATTTCGTCGCGAGCGGTGTTCACGGCCTCCAGCAGCTCCGGCTTGGCCCCGTCGGGCAGCATCTTCGGGTGCCGACGCCGCGGCGGCCGCGACGGCGTCAGAGGGTTGGTGGGCATCGACTTCTTCACGTGCCCCAGGAAGGCCCGGCGGCGGTCCGGCATGGTCGGCAGCCGCCCGGCTGAGAACGCCACCCTCAGCTCGTCGTTCGCGCCGTTGCCCGCGCAGTTGTGGAGGTAGAAGCCCTTCAAGCACGCGGCCGCGACCTGGAGGGCCGAAGCCCCGTACGGCTTCTTCGGCGGCACCCGCCAGGGCTGTCCATAGGGCATCGGAATCTTCGCTCCCACGGCACCCATGTAGCGGCGCAGGTCGAGCATCGTCACAGTCTCGGTGGTCAGGCCCTCGCGGATCCTCCACCGCAGATGGTCCACCAGCGAGTATGCGTACGTCTTTTGGGATCCCGAGCCCTCAAAGGATCTGAGGTACGAGTCCGCCTCCTCGTCGACCGACCCGTCCGGCCACAGGATCGTGTAGGTCCGCCCACCGCCGGACCGCATCAGCGGCTGAACCCTCAAGTCCCCAAGAACCACACGACTTCGCACCACCGGCGCCCCCATCTCGTCCACGTGATGGAGACAACCGATGCAGTCGGTTAAGCAGAACGGCATGGCCTCAGAAAGAGCCCTAACGGATTACCCGGTCACTCAAGACGCGGTTGGAAAAGT
>NZ_JBHYIG010000443.1:0-4816 GCF_042740015.1 Streptomyces sp. NPDC059037 | reverse complement strand
GTGTCACCGGCGCACGGTGGCACACCCCGACTTCACGGAAATCTTGCCGGGGCCACGTTGGGGCGTACGCCGACAAGCCACGAAGAACGACACAGCACCCCGGTGCGGCTGCTGCCCGAAGGCAGAGCACGCACCGGGGTGCTGGGGAAGCCGGAGCCGCGGAGATCTCCAGGGACACGCCACAGGGATCATCTGCAGCGCTGAAGGAATCGAACCTTTTCCGCGGTCGGTCTGCACGGCGTGCCAACTGGCGTACGCCGACGATCAGTCGACGCACTATGGGTTCGAACCGCTCCGTGCAGAAGTCTGTGGCGGGTCTGTTGTCGATCGCCCGGATCAGCTGTGCTGATGACTCAAAAACAGTCGGGGTCTGGCCGGCAGTGGGGTCAGATCCGGTTGAGGGAGTCGAAGAGCAGGCCGCGCCAGCGGGCGCCCCCGGAGGGGGCGGGTTTACGAGCTGTGGGCGGCGGTGTTGGGGCACGCGGCGTGGTCGAGCGTTCCCTTGCCCCGGCAGACGGGACAGCGGGTGTTGAGCATGTCCAGCAGCAGAGCGTTGAGGGCCTGGACGGTCGCGGCGTGGGTGCGCTGGTCGCGGTCGTGCCCGATCGCGGCGGCCTTCAGCATCCTGCGGGCGAAGAGGTCGATGGCCTCGCGGATGCCTCCGACGCTGCCCAGGTCCAGGGCGGCGATCTCGGTGTCTACGGGCTGCTGGCGGGGACGGCGGGCGTGGACGGTCGGGGTGGTAGTGCTCAACGCGTTCTCCTGTTCGGGCGAGTTAAGTGGATGGTGCCGGTGGTGGTGAGTTGGGCGGGCACGGCCCCGCAGGGGCACCGACACCGACCGCCGAAACTTCCGTGCTGCGCCGACGCGCTGTCGTCGAGCCTCCAGTCCATCGGCACGGATCCCGTCGAGCGGCGGGAAAGGATCTCTGGCGACGTGGAGCAAGACCAGCGCGGGACTGATTTTCTGCAGGCGGACGAGTTCCGTCTGTGCCCCTGAACAGGTCGGGGAGCAGCGGGGCGCAGTCCAGGGGCAGCAGGGATGCCGCGGTGTCAGCGGGGGTCCGCGAACTCCTCGTCGCGAAGCAACGGCCCAGCTCGTCCCGAATCCGGATCGCCAGGCTGCCCTTCGGGAACGCGGCCCGCGCCGCCGCGAGCGGGCCTCGCTCGGCCCGCTCGGCTGCCTCGACACCCGCATCCCCCAACACGACAACGTGGGCCTTCAAGACCACAACCAGGTCCTGAAGGCCGACGCCACGCAGGCCAGAGGCTGGACCGTTGTCGGCGTCGGCCAGGCGCGCAGGTGGGTTACTTGTCTCGCTTGCCGGTGAGGTTGATCCGGACGCGCGACTGCGGCTTGGTCTCGGCGGTCTTGTCTTGCGGCTTGGGGGACTTGCCGATGAGGTTGATACGGACTCGGGACTTGGGCATGTGCTGCTCCTTCGTGTGGTGAGGGCGATGGGGTCCGTTCTGTGAGCTCGACCAGGCCCGCCGGGAGGGGTGAAGTTCTATAGATCGTCAAGCGGTCTGAAAGGGCAGCTGCTCGTCCTGCACGGCGCTGGCGTGCGCGACGGCCGGAGCGGCAGCCGCGACGGGCTCGGTCTGTGCCTGCAGGCTCTGGTTCTGGGCCTCGGCCTTGGTGACACGCTCGGCCAAACGGGCCTGGGTGGTCGCGCGTGACTCCAGGAAGGAGATGTTCTGGATCTCCAGCTTGACCTCGAAGACCTCCACACCGTTCTTGGTGTAGCGGTTCAGGCGGGGCTCGTAGCTGAGGCCCACCAGGTCACCCTTGTGCACGTGGGCGAACGGCCCGGTGCCCTGCGTCTCGGCACGGACGAAGGCCTCGAAGGGCAGCGCGTCGGAGATACGGTTGCCCTGACGGTCGGTGTAACCGCGGTCGACGAAGGCGGTGAGCATGACCTTCTTGGAGCCGTCCTTGTTCTCGAAGACCTTCGGGTCGTTCGCCAAGCGGCCGATGACGGATGCGGTGCTGTTCGGGTTCGACATGATGGATTCTCCTTGAACACAGCGCAGCGCCCGGATCGACGTCGTCGTCCGCGCGCAGTTGGGTGGGTTGTTGAGATGTTCAGTTGTTTGTCATGCCACCATCCGGATCAGCTTCGCTGATCAGATGATGTCCTCTTCCAGTGCTTCTTCCGCATCAGCTGCGCTGATCGAATGCCTTGTCATTCTGACGTGTGCAGTCCCAGGAGTTGCTTGACGTCGTTGTCACTGGAGTTGTTTGACGGTCGCAGGAGACTTCTGACGGTCCGGACACATCTTTTACGGTCGTACCTCGTTGAACTGACATGGGTGAGATATCGGGTGCTGACGCTCCCGCCGAGGACTGGACGGTGGAGCATCGGTTCCGGGCGGTGGTGGAGGTCCTGGATGGATCGCCGATTGCTGAAGTGGCTCGCCGGTACGGCACGTCGCGCCAGTCCGTACATACCTGGCTGCGGCGGTTTCGCGAGGGCGGTCGGGAAGGGCTGAAGGATCGCTCCCGCAGGCCCCACACGTCGCCTTCGAGGGTTCCGGTCGACGTCGAGCTGCTGATCTGCCAGTTGCGGCAGACCTATCCGAAGTGGGGCGCCCGGCGAATCTCCCACGAGTTGACCGCACGGGGCCTCGCGGATGCGCCGGGTCGGTCGACCGTGCATCGCGTCCTGGTGCGCAACGGCCTCGTCAACCGCCAGGTCCAGGTCCACCGACGCGTCTACAAGCGGTGGCAGCGGGACGCCCCGATGCAGCTCTGGCAAATGGACTTGATGAGCGGGGTGTTCATCGCGGATGGCCGCGAGTGCAAGCTCGTCACCGGGATCGACGACTGTTCCCGGTTCATCGTGATCGCCAGCGTGCTCATCCAGCCGACAGGACGGGCCGTCTGTGAGGCGTTCATCGCGGCAATGCGGCGCTTCGGGGTTCCCTCGGAGGTGCTGACGGACAATGGCAAGCAGTTCACCGGCCGCTACTCCAAGCCCTTGCCTGCCGAGGTCATGTTCGAGCGGGTCTGCCGCGAGAACGGCATCACGCAGCGGCTGACCAAGCCTAGGTCGCCGACGACAACCGGCAAGATTGAACGATTCCACAAGACGTTGCGGCGCGAGATGCTTGATCATTCCGGTCCGTTCGCGGATCCGGTGGCAGCGCAGGCGGCGATCGACGCCTGGGTTCACGCCTACAACCACACCCGGCCGCACCAGTCGCTCGAGATGGCGACTCCGGTGCAGGTATTCCGCCCGCACCCACTCGCCCCGGCCTCCCACCCAACGCTCGGCACTGCTCCGGTCGAGTCGGACAGTGACCAGGCTGAAGCGATGCGGCTGCCGATGCTCCCACCGCCAGGCTCCTCGGAGGACGAACTACCGCTCCAGTCGGTGGAGTTCGAATCCGTGATCCGGCCGAGCCGGCACGTCACCTTGCCTCGGCAGCGCAGCCTGAAGTTCAGTCCGAACCTTGTCGGCAGGACCGTCACCTGCTGGGTCAGCCACCACACCGTGCACGTCCTGCTCGACGGCCAGCTGATCCGGACTCGCTCCATGTCCTTCACCGATGCCGACCTGCAGTGGCTGCTCTTGCGCGGCGGACGGGTCGGCGGCGCCGAACCTCAAGGAGGCATCAGTACGGACAAGCCGCTGGCTCCCGCCGCGGTCGTCGAGGTGGACCGCAAGGCAACCAAGGACGGCGTGGTCTCGCTCGGGAACACGCCCGTCGCCCTGGGCACCGACATGATCGGCAAGCAGGTCACCCTGCGATTCGACGGCAGCATGATGTATGTGATCCACGGTGGACTGCTGGTCAAGACACTCGCCGCCCCAATCCCACACCAACGACGCGCGAAGCTGACGGGGGCGAGAGTCGCCACGACGCTACTGCCTCCTCCGCCGTCTCAGGCCCCACGAGCGATTCGCCGGGTCGGGGCCGACGGCACCTTCGCCGTTGCCCGCCAAAAGCTACGACCCGGCATCGCGCACGCAGGGAAGACCGTCACCGTGATCATCGAGGAGACCTGCTTCCGCGTCCTCGACGGCGACGTCGAGATCTCCACCCATCCTCGAAAGACAGGGCCGGGCCAGCGGTTCATCGCCTCCCGCTGACCGTCAACCATCACCTGGAACCGTCAAGCGACCACCGAGACACCGTCAAGGATGTCCCGAGACCAACCCGTCAAGCATGTCCCCGGACCTCACATTTGGGGAGAACTGCAAGACCGTTGACATCATTCCGAGTCCCGAATCGGCTTCGCTGATCAGACTCGCGCTCCTCGCTGAGTTACCGACCACTCCCCCGACCAGACCCCCGACGTGATGCCCGGATGTCCCGCAGCTCGGCCTCCACCTGCTCCTCTCTGGCGGTGTCGCCCTTCTTGCAGGCCAGCCGATAGGAGTGCTCGAGATCGGCGATCCTGCCTCGGCGGACGACCGCCAAGGTGAACCAGAACAGCGCCAGGACCAGGCCGACCGCGATGAGGATCCCGACGCTCACAGCGTCACCTGAACCGCGTAGGCCGTGGAGCCGAAGGGCCCGACGGTGAGCGCGCGCACGGGCTTCACCAGACCCGCCTGAGCCAGGCGAGCCGTCAGACCCGAGTGCTCGGACCAGTCCTTGATGAAGACGTTCCCGGGCTCGGGCGCGAGGCCGTAACCCTGCAGGCAGATCGAGATGGGCTCGGCGGGCCCCTCGGCGTCTTCGAGCTCCAGCACGCGGTGCTCGTCGTCGTGCACTTTTCCAACCGCGTCTTGAGTGACCGGGTAATCCGTTAGGGCTCTTTCTGAGGCCATGCCGTTCTGCTTAACCGACTGCATCGGTTGTCTCCA
>NZ_JBHYIG010000442.1:0-4864 GCF_042740015.1 Streptomyces sp. NPDC059037 | reverse complement strand
GTCAGCGTGTCCCAGCCGTGTGCGACCAGTCCCTGACGGGTCGAATCCTGTATCGGGGTTTCCGCCGCCGCGCGGGGGGGACGGCCGCCCGTGGGGGGGGTGGGGGGGATGCGGCTCTGCATCCCGCGACCATACCGGCCAGTACGAATCCGTCCTGAACGGCGGCGAGTGAGCGAGATCACCGAAGTTCGTCCAGGTGGGCGGCCCACGCGCGACGCGGGACAGTTACGCTACGACTCGTAGCGAAAGATCGTGAGCGGCAGACGAACGGCACTTCTCGAAGCCCGCGATCCGCAGCAACGACAGTGGAGCGACAACCACAGCGACACCACAGGCACGGGGTGGGGACCCCGTACCGACAACCAGCGGTCCTCCTCGGGACCTTGGCACCGCGGCCGTCCGTGGCCCCGCAATCCGGCGGGGGGTCACGGACAGGCGCGGTTCCCGCACGGCTTGGGGGAGGATGTACTCATGCAGCCACGGAACATGTCCATGAGCGGAGTCGTCGACCTCGCCGCCGTGAAGGCGGCCCAGGAGGCCAAGGCGAAGGCGGAGCAGGCGCGCGCCGAAGCGGCCCGGCAGGGCGGCGGCGCCGTGTCCGCCGTTTCTCCCGCGAGTCTCGTCATCGACGTAGACGAGGCAGGCTTCGAGAGCGAGGTCCTGCAGCGCTCCACCGAGGTCCCGGTCGTCATCGACTTCTGGGCCGAGTGGTGCGAGCCGTGCAAGCAGCTGAGTCCGCTGCTCGAAGGCCTCGCGCGGGAGTACAACGGCCGATTCGTCCTCGCCAAGATCGACGTCGACGCCAACCAGATGCTGATGCAGCAGTTCGGGGTCCAGGGGATCCCGGCCGTCTTCGCGGTGGTGGCCGGGCAGGCCCTGCCGCTCTTCCAGGGCGCGGCCCCGGTGGAGCAGATCCGCCAGACCCTGGACCAGCTGATCCAGGTCGGCGAGGAGCGCTTCGGCCTGACCGGTCTCGCCGTCGACCCGGACGCGCAGGGCGGCGGCCAGGAGGCGCCTGCTCCCGCCGAGGTTCCGGCGGGTCCCTACGACGCGCTGCTCGAAGCGGCGGTCGAGGCGCTTGACGCGGGCGACCTGGGCGGCGCGGTCCAGGCGTACCGCAACGTACTCGCCGACGACCCGGGCAACACGGAGGCCAAGCTGGGTCTCGCCCAGGCCGAACTGCTGCAGCGCGTGCAGGGCCTGGACCCGCAGCAGGTCCGCAAGGACGCCGCCGACAATCCCGCGGACGTGCCGGCGCAGATCGCCGCCGCCGACCTGGATCTGGTGGGCGGTCATGTCGAGGACGCCTTCGGGCGGCTCATCGACGCGGTGCGGCGCACGGCGGGCGAGGACCGGGACGCCGCGCGGGTGCGGCTGCTCGAACTCCTCGAAGTGGTCGGCTCGGACGACCCGCGGGTGACGGCGGCGCGCACACAGCTCGCTCGGGTCCTGTTCTGACCCTGTTCGACCCCTCGCGAGTCGTTCGCTGACCAGTCCCTAAACACTGGGGCTTGTGATGCCCGAGTGAAAACTTCGTCGCCAAGGCGCCACAGTGGCCGCGTTTTACCAAATCTTGGTAATCGCGGCCGCTGTTACTTGGAGTAAGTCTGAGCCGGTCTTCTGTCCGGTTGCGTCCTTCAACATCCCGGTCTGTTCCGCGCGTTGACGACACCGTCCGTGCCCGACCGATACCGCGCGGTCGTGCATCGGTTATCGCGCCGTTACTAGCGAGTAACGAACCCCCTTGTGCGGGCGGCGAGAATGCACCACGATCGGCGACGCTCGGTCCAATAACCCGCAGCCCGACAGCCAATCGGGAGCGGGGTTTCTGGGTCCCCACCGAGCAGGCCGGAGACACCCCGTCACCGGTCTTGGACAGGGGGGTCTCTGCCATCCGGCAGGGCCTGTCCGGCAGGTTGTGCGTGTTGCGTGCGACCAGTGGTTGTCGCTCGGGGGTGATCGCCGGTGATTAAGGCGCAGTTGCGCGCCTCCGATGCGGGCGCTCTCCTTCCCGAGGACGTAGCACTTCTCCCATCCCTGCCCGACTGAGCCGCCCGAACGGGAGCAGTCAGGGCCGGAGATGTACGTCCGAGAAGGAGGAAAGTCATGGAGTCCGTGGCTCGTGGCGGAACCAGATGGAAGCGGTTCGCCGTAGTCATGGTGCCGAGCGTCGCGGCTACTGCCGCGATAGGCGTGGCCCTGTCCCAGGGTGCGCTCGCGGCATCGTTCAGTGTGTCCGGTCAGCAGTTCAAGGTGACTGCCGACCAGCTCGACGGCGAGGGGTTCGTCCAGTACGGGGCGCTTGACAGCGGTAAGTCGGGTAACCACCCGGTCGCCGTCGTCGGCCTCGAATCGGCGAAGATCACCAACCTCTGCCAGTCCGTCGTTGTCCCGGTCCCGGTCTTCGGCGATGTGTCGATGACCCTCAAGGCCGGCGCCAAGGGTGGCCCGCGGGTCGAGGCGAAGAAGCTCTACATCGACGCCGATGACCTCAAGGCCGACGCGACGTTCAACAACGTCGACATCGGCGTCTCGGTCGACCAGACCACCAAGGGCCCCGGCCCGGCGAAGGGCGACAAGTACGCCCCGGACTCGTTCGCGCAGCAGGCGGAGTCGGTGCGGTTCACCGACGTCAAGCAGCGTGCGTGGGCGACCACCGCCGGCACCTTCAAGCTCTCTGGCCTGGCGATGTCGGTCAAGAAGGGCAAGCACGAGTGCTACTGAGGCAATTGACGCCTTAATTCAGTACTTGTTGCGAAGAACGGCCGGGCGCGGGGACGCGACGGAACGTGAGTCGTCCCCGTGCCCGAAACCGCAGGACACACAGAACCAACGCCATTCCCCGAGGAGCTGTACGACATGAGCGCCGAAGCGCAAGTGGGCCTTGGCATCAAGCTCGGCCGGATGCGCCGATCGTTCCGAGGGTGGCGCGGTCAGCGCCCGTTCTGGGGTGGTCTGCTGACGTTGCTCGGCGGCATCCCGATCATGTACTTCCCGTACGCGAACCTCACGCTCGGCACGATGACGATCCGGATGGCGACCACCGCCGGTGCCGGTTCACTGATCATCGGTGTCCTGCTTGTCGTGCTCGGTCTGACCATGTGGTTCCAGCCGCATTCCCGGGTGTTCGCGGGTGTCGCGGCGATTCTGCTCGCTCTGGTCTCCCTGGTGGTCTCCAACTTCGGCGGCTTCGTCATCGGTTTCCTGCTCGCCCTGATCGGCGGTGCCCTCGGCATCTCCTGGGCGGCGGCCAAGCCCGATGCCAAGCCCGCGAAGGGACGCAGCGGCCAGGACGGCGACGGCTCCGACGACGGGGCGCCGGAGCCCGCGGCCGCGGGGGCCGCGAACGGGGTGAGCGGCACTACGGACGATCTGTCAGGAACGAGCCCGGACAACGGGACGAACGGGAGGCACCGTGCCGGCTGACGAGGTGCACCATGAGGACTCCGCGGGCCTGGCCCGCGCGAGATCCGGGCCGCGCCACGCGGCACCCAGAAAGCCGCTCCTCACCCGCCTGCACGTTCCGGCGGGCAAGGCGATAGCCATCGCGGCCATGCCGACCGCCGTCCTGATGGGCATGGGACTGACCCCCCAGCTCGCGCAGGCCAAGCCGCTGCCGAAGAACCCCTTCCAGGACGGCCCGTGTGTCACGGCGCCGGACGAGGCGTCCAAGGACGCCGAGAAGGAGGCCGACAAGGCCGCGGAGGAGAAGGCGGCGAAGGAGAAGGCCGAGCAGGAAGCGGCCGAGAAGGACGAGGCCGGCAAGGACACCGCCGAGCTGACGCCTTCGCCCTCCGCCGACGACAAGGCCGGCTCGGGCGACGACGGCGCGGACGAGGCGGAGCCCACTCCGTCGCCGTCCGACGACGCCGACAAGGAGGAGACGGAGCCCGCTCCGGAGCCTTCCGAGACCGAGACCAAGAACCCGCTGGACCCGCTGGGTGTCGGACCCGCGCTCAAGGACCTCTTCACGCCCGACGAGGAGGAGTCCGCAGAGCCGACGCCGACGCCCTCCGCCTCGGAGGAGTCTTCGGAGGAGTCCTCCGAGGACACGGCGAAGGACACGGTCGAGGACGTCACCAAGCCCGTCGACGACACCGTCGACAAGGTCGAGGACGGCGTCAAGAACGGTGCGGACAAGGCCGGGGACACGGTCGACGAGGCCGAGAAGGCGGCTGAGGAGGCTGCCGACAAGGCCAAGGCGGAAGAGTCCGCGGACCCGATGGCACCGGACGAGAACGGCAAGAAGCCGTTCCCGTGCGTGGTCGAGAAGAAGGTCGACGGAAAGGCCGAACAGACGCCCGCGCCGATCCCGAACCAGCCGTGGCACCTGGAAGCCAGCTCCCTGACGCTCAAGGGCGCCGACTACCAGGGCGTCGTGAACCTGACGATGCCGGGCGGCAAGACCAAGCAGGCCCTGAAGTACGTCGTCCAGAACACGGACATCGGCGACCTGCACCAGATCGTCGAAGGCCCGGCCGGCAAGAAGTACCACGTGCAGGCCGAGAAGGGCTCCACCTCCACGATCCGTGGCGGGGAGACGACGATGTACACCGAGTCGATCTCCGGCAAGCTCTTCGGCCTGATCCCGATCACGTTCGACCCGGAGCACCCGCCGCCGCTGAACATCCCGCTGATCTACTTCACGGACGTGAAGGTGCAGCAGGCCGGTCAGTTCGGCGGAAACCTGCACGTCCCCGGGCTGCACCAGTCGATCACCGACTGATCTCTCCAGTCGCGACAGACCCGTTCGGGAGCCGCAACACCACTGAGGGGGGCCCCCCGCCCCGGGGGGGCCGCCCGGGGGGGCGGGGGGGGGGGGGGCCGGGCGGGGGCCCGCCCCCCCGCGGGGTCCCCCCGCCCC
>NZ_JBHYIG010000441.1:0-4868 GCF_042740015.1 Streptomyces sp. NPDC059037 | reverse complement strand
ATCGGGGAGTAGCGCCTGGGCCGGTCCGTGGCCCGGGGGGGGGTGGTGGGTGGTGGCGCTGTCCCCCGCGCCCCTTGGGGGCGATCTGGTGCCGCGTCCTAAACAAATCCCCCACCCGGGGGTGCCGCGGGGGTGGGGCATTTCCGTGTGTGGGCGTCTCTACGCCGGTGAGCGATGGGCCACGTACGCCAAGGTCCCGAGGACCAGTCGCGCCTGCGGCGGATGTGTTGCCGAGTCCAGGTCCGGGGCGCGCAGCCAGCGGACCGGGCCGAGGCCCGCATGGTCGGACGGTGGGGCGGTGATGTGGCTGCCGGGGCCCCGGCCGTGCAGGTCGATGCCGGCGTCGTCCCACCCCATGCGGTAGAGCAGCTGGGGGAGTTCGGCGGCGGCGCCGGGGGCCACGAAGAAGTGCGCGCGGCCGTCCGGCGTGGCCGACACCGGGCCGAGCGGGAGGCCCATGCGCTCCAGGCGGACCAGGGCGCGGCGGCCCGCCGTCTCGGCCACCTCGATCACGTCGAAGGCGCGCCCCACGGGCAGCAGCACGGCGGCGCCGGGGAACTGGCCCCAGGCCTCCGCCACTTCGTCGAGCCGCGCCCCGGCCGGGACTTCGGGGGCGAAGGCGAGCGGATGGGCGCCGGGGGACGGGCAGTCGGCCGCGCCGCAGGAGCAGCGGCCGTCCAGTGCGCGCGCTCCGGGGACCGCCGCCCAGCCCCAGAGTCCGGTGTACTCGGCCACCGCGGTGCAGTCCGACGCGCGGCCGCGCCGCCGTGAACCGGTGCGGGGTTCTCTGGTCCCCCGGATGCCGCCGATCGTGAAGCCCATGCCCCCTCCAACGGGTCGAGCGCAGCGCGGTTACGTGACGGAATCGGATCGTGACCCTCTGTTTTCGGTTGGCGCCCGATGGTCAGAGGGTGGTGTGCTCGGTCATTCGCGCCCCTAAGTGCTCCGTTCCGCCCACTGTCGGTCGTCCACTGTCAAGTCAATCGCTTGTAGCGGGCGGGGAGTTCATTCGAAGGGGTGGCGAATGGTGGCGTTTCCGCGATCGCCCTCGCCGGAGGGGTGATCGTAGGATTACTTTCAGTGCATAAGCCCTGAGGCTCGTGCACTCGTGGGTATGCCGGAGGCAAGTCGGTTTCCTGTTCGATGGGTGACGTTCTCCGGACGGAGAGCCGCATCGCGCGGCATTCTGGTAGGGCTTGGCGTGGACCGTGCAAGTGTCTTGAGGAATGGGGGCGTTCCAGTGGGCGGCAATGGCGGAAGTGGTGCGAACGCTGAGAAGCGCCCAAACGAACTGCTCAACTCCTGGTTCGTGCGCAGCGGTTGGTCGAAGGGCGAGCTCGCGCGCCAAGTGAACCGCAGAGCACGCCAGTTGGGCGCCCATCACATCTCCACCGACACCTCACGGGTGCGCCGCTGGCTGGACGGCGAGAATCCCCGCGAGCCCATTCCGCGCATCCTCTCCGAGCTGTTCTCCGAGCGGTTCGGCTGTGTGGTGGCGGTCGAGGACCTGGGTCTGCGCGCCGCGCACCAGTCGCCCTCCGTGTCCGGCGTGGACCTGCCCTGGACGGGACCCCAGACCGTCGCGCTGATCAGTGAGTTCTCGCGCAGCGACCTGATGCTGGCCCGGCGCGGCTTCCTCGGCACCTCGCTCGCGCTCTCCGCGGGCCCCGCGCTCATCGAGCCCATGCAGCGCTGGCTGGTCCCGGGGCCGACCACGCCGTCCGGCGACCCCGAGCCGGCCGCGCCGACGCGCAGGCCGGGGCGGCTCTCCAAACCTGAGCTCGATCTCCTCGAGTCCACGACGGTGATGTTCCGCCAGTGGGACGCCCAGTGCGGGGGAGGGCTCCGGCGCAAGGCCGTCGTCGGCCAACTGCACGAGGTGACGGACCTGTTGCAGGAGCCCCAGCCCGAAGCCACCGCCAAGCGGCTCTTCAAGGTCGCGGGCGAGCTGGCCGAACTCGCCGGGTGGATGAGCTACGACGTGGGGCTTCAGCCCACCGCCCAGAAGTACTTCGTCCTCGCGCTGCACGCCGCCAAGGAAGCGGGCGAGAAGCCGCTCGGTTCGTACATCCTCTCCAGCATGAGCCGCCAGATGATCCACCTCGGCCGGCCCGACGACGCGCTCGAACTCATCCACCTCGCGCAGTACGGCAGCCGCGACTGCGCGAGCCCGCGCACCCAGGCCATGCTGTATGCGATGGAGGCCCGCGCCTACGCCAGCATGGGCCAGCCCGGCAAGTGCAAGCGGGCCGTGCGGATGGCCGAAGACACCTTCGCCGACGCCGAGGAGTTCGACGAGCCCGAGGCGGACTGGATCCGCTTCTTCTCCGAGGCCGAGCTGAACGGCGAGAACGCCCACTCGTTCCGCGACCTGGCCTATGTCGCGGGCCGCAGCCCCACCTACGCCTCGCTCGCCGAGCCCGTCATGGAGCGTGCCGTCGACCTCTTCGGCAAGGACGCCGAACACCAGCGTTCGTACGCCCTGAACCTGATCGGCATGGCCACGGTCCACCTGCTCCAGCGCGAGCCCGAGCAGAGCACGGAGCTTGCGGGGCAGGCCCTGGACATCGCCAAGAAGGTCCGCTCCGAGCGGGTCAACACCCGGCTCCGCAAGACCGTGGACACCGCCGTGCGGGACTTCGGGGACGTCACCGAGGTCGTACGCCTGACCGAGCGGCTCGCCGTGGACATGCCGGAAACCGCGGAGGCGGTCTGACGGCGCGCCTCCGCAAGGCTCCGGCCGCGGCAGCACCATCCCGAACAGCCCGACTCGGCTCCCCCAGCCCGGTCCACCGGATGGCCGTCGCGGCCGGTTCTGTGCGTTGTCGCAGGGTATGGGTCCGCGTCCCGCGCCACCCGGCAGTTCATGGACGCGTAACACGCACGACCTCTTCGTCACCGGTGCGAAACATCGAGGGGCGCCCCACGAAACGGCGCTGCGCCAATCTCGTGGCGCATAACGGCCCACCCCGTACCGCCCTCCCGCACGGGCCGCATACGACGACGAGGAGACGCCGATGCCCCCAGGCATCACGATCGCCGCAGACGCCCCCGAGCTGTCTGCCGCCAACACCGGGTTCATGCTCATCTGTTCCGCCCTGGTGATGCTCATGACGCCGGGACTCGCCTTCTTCTACGGAGGCATGGTCCGCGTCAAGAGCACCCTGAACATGCTGATGATGAGCTTCATCAGCCTGGGGATCGTCACCATCCTCTGGGTGCTGTACGGCTTCTCCATCGCGTTCGGCACCGACCACGGCAGCCTCTTCGGCTGGTCGTCCGACTACGTCGGACTGAGCGGGATAGGGCTCAACGAGCTGTGGGACGGCTACAACATCCCCGTCTTCGTCTTCGCGGTCTTCCAGCTGATGTTCGCGATCATCACGCCCGCCCTGATCAGCGGTGCGCTCGCGGACCGCGTGAAGTTCACCGCCTGGGCGCTGTTCGTCACACTGTGGGCCACCATCGTCTACTTCCCGGTCGCGCACTGGGTGTGGGGCACCGGCGGCTGGGCCTTCGAGCTCGGCGTCATCGACTTCGCCGGCGGTACGGCCGTGCACATCAACGCCGGTGCCGCCGCGCTCGGCGTGATCCTCGTCATCGGTAAGCGCGTCGGCTTCAAGAAGGACCCGATGCGGCCGCACAGCCTGCCGCTCGTCATGCTCGGCGCCGGTCTGCTGTGGTTCGGCTGGTTCGGCTTCAACGCCGGATCGTGGCTGGGCAACGATGACGGCGTCGGCGCGATGATGTTCCTGAACACACAGGTGGCCACCGCCGCCGCCATGCTGGCCTGGCTCGCCTACGAGAAGATCCGGCACGGCGCGTTCACCACCCTTGGTGCCGCATCGGGCGCCGTCGCGGGCCTCGTCGCCATCACCCCGTCCGGCGGCTCCTGCTCGCCGCTCGGCGCGATCGCCATCGGTGCCATCGCCGGTCTGCTCTGCGCCATGGCCGTCGGCCTCAAGTTCAAGTTCGGCTACGACGACTCCCTCGACGTCGTCGGTGTCCACCTCGTCGGCGGTATCGCGGGCTCGCTCCTGGTCGGCTTCTTCGCCACCGGTGGCGTCCAGTCCAAGGCTCAGGGCCTCTTCTACGGCGGCGGCTTCGAGCAGCTCGGCAAGCAGGCCGCGGGTGTCGGCGCCGTCCTCGCGTACTCCCTGATCGCCTCAGCGATCCTCGCCTTCCTGGTCGACAAGACCATCGGGATGCGGGTCAGCGAGGACGAGGAAGTCTCCGGCATCGACCAGGTGCAGCACGCCGAGACCGCGTACGACTTCAGCGGCGCGGGCGGCGGCACCGCCACCCGCAGCGCTGCCGCGCCGGCCCCGGTCCAGGAGACCGCGAAGGCTGCGACCGAGAAGAACAAGAGGGTGGACGCATGAAGCTCATCACCGCTGTCGTCAAGCCGCACCGGCTCGACGAGATCAAGGAAGCCCTCCAGGCCTTCGGGGTGCAGGGACTCACGGTCACCGAGGCCAGCGGCTACGGCCGCCAGCGCGGTCACACCGAGGTCTACCGCGGCGCGGAGTACACCGTCGATCTCGTACCGAAGATCCGGATCGAGGTCCTTGTGGAGGACGACGACGCCGAACAGCTCGTGGATGTCGTGGTGAAGGCCGCCCGAACCGGCAAGATCGGAGACGGCAAGGTCTGGAGCATCCCGGTCGAGACTGCCGTCCGGGTGCGGACCGGCGAGCGCGGACCCGACGCGCTCTGAGCCGGACCGGGTTGACGACGCGGAACTGAGCGGGACTGACAGGAGCTGCTGGGTGACGAGTGTGGACGTACGAACCGAATCGGATTCGGAAGACTCCGGCCCCAGCGGCTACGCGGCGGCCCGGCTGCGCCTCCTCCAAGGAGAGGCGCAG
>NZ_JBHYIG010000440.1:0-4896 GCF_042740015.1 Streptomyces sp. NPDC059037 | reverse complement strand
GGGGGGCGGGGTGGGGGGGGGGGGCCCCCCCCTCATTATAACCCCCCCCCCCCCTACCGTTCCGCGCGCCCGGGGGGGGGGGGGGTGTGGTCGCGCCCGGCCCTTCTCGTACGTGGGATCAGCGGTCGACGATGCGGTCGAACTGCGTGGTGGTGTGCCGCAGATGGGCCACCAGTTCCTCGCCCACCTTCGGCTCCTGCGCGTCCGATGGCACGAAGAGGATGGAGACCTGCATGTGCGGCGGCTCGGCGAACCAGCGCTGCTTGCCGGCCCAGACGAACGGCGACAGGTTGCGGTTGACGGTCGCGAGGCCCGCACGGGCCACGCCCTTCGCCCGCGGCACCATGCCGTGCAGCGCCTTCGGGGCTTCCAGGCCCACGCCGTGCGAGGTGCCGCCCGCGACGACGACCAGCCAGCCGTCGGACGCGACCTTCTGCTGGCGGTAGCCGAAGCGGTCGCCCTTGGACACCTGCGTGACGTCCAGGACGGCGCCGCGGTACTGGGTGGCCTCGTGATCCCCCAGCCACAGATGCGTGCCGATACGCGCGCGGAAGCGCGTCTGCGGGAACTGCTGCTGCAGGCGCTGGAGTTCATTGGCCTTGAGGTGGCTGACGAACATCGTGTGCAGCGGAAGACGGGCCGCACGCAGCCGGTCCATCCAGCCGATGACCTCCTCGACGGCGTCCGAGCCGTCCGTGCGGTCCAGCGGCAGGTGGATCGCGAAGCCTTCGAGCCGTACGTCCTCGATGGCCGCGTGCAGCTGCGAGAGCTCCTGCTCGCTCACGCCGTGCCGCTTCATCGAGGACATGACCTCGATGACGACGCGGGCGCCCACGAGGCCGTGTACGCCGTCCAGGGACGACACGGAGCGGATGACACGGTCGGGCAGTGGCACGGGCTCCTCGCCCCGCCGGAACGGGGTCAGGACCAGCAGGTCACCGCTGAACCAGTCCTTGATCCGGGCGGCTTCGTACGTGGTGCCGACGGCGAGGACGTCGGAGCCGAAGCGGGTCGCTTCCTCCGCGAGGCGCTCGTGGCCGAAGCCGTAGCCGTTGCCCTTGCAGACCGGGACGATGCCCGGGAACTGCTCCAGCACGTGCTTGTGGTGTGCCCGCCAGCGCGCGGTGTCGACATAGAGCGTGAGCGCCATGGCCGGATCCCGGAACCTTTCTCGTGGCTGCGGTGTATCAGAGGTATGAAGACTATTTGTGGCAGTGCTCGTGGCTGTGTGAATTGTGCCGGGTCAGTGCGGTCAGCGGCGCGACATGTAGATGTCGAGCGCCTTGTGAAGCAGCTTGTTGAGCGGGAAGTCCCACTCGCCGATGTACTCGACTGCTTCTCCACCCGTGCCCACCTTGAACTGAATCAGTCCGAAGAGGTGGTCCGTCTCGTCCAGAGAGTCGGAGATGCCCCGCAAGTCATAGACGGTGGCGCCGAGCGCGTAGGCGTCGCGGAGCATCCGCCACTGCATCGCGTTCGAGGGCCTGACCTCACGGCCGATGTTGTCCGAGGCGCCGTAGGAGTACCAGACGTGACCGCCGACGACCAGCATCGTCGCCGCGGAGAGATTCACGCCGTTGTGCCGCGCGAAGTACAGCCGCATGCGGTTGGGGTCTTCGGAGTTGAGGGTCCGCCACATCTGCTGGAAGTAGCCCAGCGGCCGCGGACGGAACTTGTCGCGGATCGCGGTGATCTCGTAGAGACGCTGCCATTCGGCGAGGTCCTCGTAACCCCCCTGGACGACCTCGACACCGGCCTTCTCGGCCTTCTTGATGTTGCGCCGCCACAGCTGGTTGAAGCCCTTGAGGACCTCGTCCAGAGAGCGGTTGGCCAGCGGCACCTGGAAGACGTAGCGGGGCTGTACGTCACCGAAGCCGGCCCCGCCGTCCTCGCCCTGCTGCCAGCCCATGCGGCGCAGCCGGTCGGAGACCTCGAAGGCACGCGGCTCGATGTGCGAGGCCTCGACGTCGCGCAGCCGCTTCACGTCCGGGTTCTGGATGCCCGACTTGATCGCGGGAGCGTCCCAGCGCCGGATGACGACCGGCGGGCCCATCTTCACGGAGAAGGCGCCCTGCTGCTTCAGATGCGCCAGCATCGGCTGCAGCCAGTCGTCCAGATTCGGGGCGTACCAATTGATGACCGGGCCCTCGGGGAGGTACGCGAGATAGCGCTTCAGCTTGGGCAGCTGGCGGTAGAGCACCAGGCCCGCGCCGACGAGTTGGCCGGTCGAGTCGTCGAACCAGCCCAGGTTCTCCGAACGCCATTCACTCTTCACATCCGCCCATGCCGGGACCTGGCAATGACTTGCCGACGGCAGGCTCTGGATGTACGCCAGATGCTGCTCGCGACTGATGGTCCTCAGGGTCAGACTCATTCGGGGCGCTCCTCGGGCTGGTGTGTCCCCATGGGTACAGGGGCTCCGGCTCTCGCGCCGAAGCCTACTGTGCCCCGCGAGCGCCCCGTCTGGGCGTACGGAACTCGGCCCCCGGCCTACGCGTGGCGGGGGTGCCGAGGGCGGGTCACCAGAGCCCGCCGAAGAGGCCGCCGTGGGCCATGCCCAGGAAGAATCCGACCGCCGACGCACCGAGACCGACGATCAGGCCGAAGCGCTCGCGGGTCGTCTCGGAGACGAACTGTCCCCAGGCGCCCGTGGCGATTCCCACCAGGCCGGCCCACGAGCTGAGCAGGTGGAGGTTGTGGAACATCGCGGAGACGAAGGCGATCGCACCGAGGACCAGGGTCACGCCGAGGAGCGTGTCCTGCAGTGGATGGGCCTTGCCGTCCGTGGCGAAGAGAGAGCCGGCGGTGTTCGGTCGCAATGCCTGTGCCATGAGGCACCTCCTGCGGAAGGCGGCGCATCGTAGCGCCATACACACCCGATGTGTACAGATTCTGCCCGTCGGGCGCCGGATTTCAACCGGAAGCCATGGTGCGGGTACTCTGTACCGTCTGCACCGGTGTCTGCCCAGGCCCCTGGCAGGGCTCCAGCTCGGTCTGCCGATCGAGGAGCCCGATTGTCAGTGGCTGCCGATACCGTTGCGTACGCATCACGACCCTCCTGCCACGGAACGACCGTGGCCGCTGAGTCCAAAGGAGGTGGGTTCCACATGCGTCACTACGAAGTGATGGTCATCCTCGACCCCGATCTCGAGGAGCGCGCTGTCTCCCCGCTGATCGAGAACTTCCTCTCCGTCGTCCGTGAGGGCAACGGAAAGGTTGAGAAGGTCGACACCTGGGGCCGTCGTCGTCTCTCGTACGAGATCAAGAAGAAGCCCGAGGGCATCTACTCGGTCATCGACCTGCAGGCCGAGCCTGCGGTCGTCAAGGAGCTCGACCGCCAGATGAACCTGAACGAGTCGGTCCTCCGGACCAAGGTCCTCCGTCCCGAGACCCACTGAGCTTCCCAGCTCAGCGGCACTCGGGTTTCGAGTAGCAGCAGCAAAAGCAGCCAGCAGCAAACCCGCCGAGAGGTTCCCCCATGGCAGGCGAGACCGTCATCACGGTCGTCGGCAATCTTGTCGACGACCCCGAGCTGCGCTTCACCCCGTCCGGTGCGGCGGTCGCGAAGTTCCGTGTCGCGTCCACTCCCCGCACCTTCGACCGTCAGACCAATGAGTGGAAGGACGGCGAGAGCCTCTTCCTCACCTGCTCGGTCTGGCGTCAGGCGGCGGAGAACGTCGCTGAGTCGCTTCAGCGAGGCATGCGCGTCGTCGTGCAGGGCCGGTTGAAGCAGCGGTCCTACGAGGACCGCGAGGGCGTCAAGCGCACGGTCTACGAGCTGGACGTCGAGGAAGTCGGCGCCAGCCTGAAGAACGCCACGGCCAAGGTCACCAAGACCACGGGTCGCGGCGGCCAGGGTGGATACGGCGGCGGTGGCGGCGGCCAGCAGGGCGGCGGCAACTGGGGCGGCGGCTCCGGTGGCGGTCAGCAGCAGGGTGGCGGCGGTGCTCCCGCCGACGACCCCTGGGCGACCGGTGCGCCGGCCGGCGGCGGCCAGCAGCAGGGCGGCGGCGGTGGCTGGGGCGGAAGCTCCGGCGGCTCCGGCGGCTCTGGCGGCGGCTACTCGGACGAGCCCCCCTTCTAGGCCTCAGGGCCAAGGGTGGGCCGTACCCACACTTCTTGATCACACAGGAGAAACACCATGGCGAAGCCGCCTGTGCGCAAGCCTAAGAAGAAGGTCTGCGCATTCTGCAAGGACAAGGTCACGTACGTGGACTACAAGGACACGAACATGCTGCGGAAGTTCATTTCCGACCGCGGCAAGATCCGTGCCCGCCGCGTGACCGGCAACTGCACGCAGCACCAGCGTGACGTCGCCACGGCCGTGAAGAACAGCCGTGAGATGGCGCTGCTGCCCTACACGTCCACCGCGCGATAAGGGAAGGGTGACCGACTAATGAAGATCATCCTCACCCACGAGGTCACTGGCCTCGGTGCCGCCGGCGAGGTCGTAGACGTCAAGGACGGCTACGCCCGCAACTACCTGATCCCGCGGAACTTCGCGATCCGCTGGACCAAGGGTGGCGAGAAGGACGTCGCGCAGATCCGTCGCGCGCGCAAGATCCACGAGATCGCGACCATCGAGCAGGCCAACGAGGTCAAGGCCCAGCTCGAGGGCGTCAAGGTCCGTCTGGCCGTTCGCTCCGGCGACGCCGGTCGTCTCTTCGGTTCCGTCACCCCGGCTGACATCGCTTCGGCGATCGAGGCTGCCGGTGGTCCGAAGGTCGACAAGCGCCGTGTCGAGCTGAACGCGCCGATCAAGACGCTGGGCGCTCACGCGACGTCCGTGCGTCTGCACCCCGAGGTTGCCGCCAAGGTCAACATCGAGGTTGTCTCCGCCTAAGCATTGCGCTTGGCAGAGTTGAACGAACATGTGGGGCCGCACCCTTCGGGGTG
>NZ_JBHYIG010000439.1:4533-4934 GCF_042740015.1 Streptomyces sp. NPDC059037 | reverse complement strand
GAGTCGCGGGTGGGTCTGCGGTTGCCGCGGGGTGTCGACATGGTGGTGTCGATGCTGGCGGTGTGGAAGGCCGGGGGTGCGTATGTGCCGCTGGATCCGGAGTACCCGACTGACCGGCTGGAGTTCATGACGGTCGACAGCGGCGCCTCGGTGGTGATCGACGCGGACCGGCTGGCCGGCGCCGGGCCGGTGATCGCCGCCGAGCCGGACGCCCCCCTTGATGTCGCGGTCGAACCGGATCAGCTCGCGTACGTGATCTACACCTCCGGCTCGACCGGCCGCCCGAAGGGTGTGGCGGTCGCGCATCGGGGTGTGGCCAATCTGGTCGAGGTCCGGGGCGGCGACATAGGAGCGGGCCTGGCCGCGCTGTGCGGCAATCTGATCGACCCGCGGCAGAGCCC